>JAHZJA010000210.1 GCA_022601155.1 Deltaproteobacteria bacterium
TCCACGTCGATACCCCGCGATGAACAGCCAGACCATCGAGATCCCCGGCATGGCCGGGCCCCGCATTGCGACGAGACCCCATCGTGGCGGCGCGTCGGTTGCCGACGCCGCCGGGGCCGCGTTGCCGGCGGGGACCCGCGTGGGTCGCTACGTCGTGGTCATGCGGATCGGGCAGGGGGGGATGGGCTCGGTGTACCTCGCCCGCGATCCGGTGCTCGATCGCGTGGTCGCGCTCAAGGTCCTGCACCGGCATCGCCAGCAGCGGCGAGCGGCGGCAGTGCGCGTGGCTCGGGAGGCCCGGCTGTTGGCGCGCGTGCCTCACCCGCATGTGGTCGAGGTGTTCGATACCGGCCGCGATGGCGAGTCGGTGTGGGTCGCGATGGAGCTGGTGCGTGGTCCCACGCTCGAACAATGGATGCAGGCCGGCCGGGACCCGAGACAGGTCCTGGAGATCTTCGCGCAGGCGGGGGCGGGCTTGGCCGCGATCCATCGGGCGGGTCTGGTGCATCGCGATTTCAAGCCGGCCAACGTGGTGGTGGGTCGTGACGGCCGGGTGCGGGTGTTGGACCTGGGGCTGGCCCATGGCACGGGGCAGCGCGCCCCGGCCGGACCCACCGCGTGGGGGCAGCTGGATGTCACCCGGCTGACGACGCACGGCTCGGTGGTGGGGACGCCCGCGTACATGGCTCCCGAGCAGCACCGCGGCGAAAGGGTGGACGGGCGCGCCGATCAGTTCGCGTTTTGCCTGGCGCTGTTCGAGGCGTTGGTGGGCCGTCGGCCGTTCGGGGGGCGGACCTCGGCGGAGCTGTCCGAGCAGAAATTGGCGTCCCGTTTGGAAACCCCCGGCCGACGGATCCCGTGGCGCCTTCGCAAGCTGGTGCTGCGGGGCCTTCGGCCTGACCCACGGCACCGCTTCGGCGACATGGACCAGCTGCTCACCGCCTTTGCGCGCGTCCGCTCGCGATTGCGTGGGCTACCATCGGGCGCGTGTCGAAGGGTCGACCTCTAGCCGTTCGTTCGCGCCTCGGTCCGGGCTACGCCGACGAGGTCGCCACGGCGTCACCGATCGGCCGAAGCCGGGCGGGATTGCTGGTGGCTGCAGTGGCGGCCGCGTGCAGTGTGGGCGACCAGGGGGTGCCGCCCGGCAAGCTGGCCGTCGTGGGGGAGACGGTGATTGGGCCCGAGGATCTGTCGGGAGTGCAGGCGCAGCTGGGCCCCTACGCGCAGCTGCGATTTTCCGCCCAGGAGGGCCGGGTCGCGTTGCTACAGGCATTGGTGGCCGCGGAGCTGCTGGCTCAGGAGGCCACCGCGGCCGGGCTGGGGAACGATCCTCGGGTGGAGCTGGCCGTGCTCGAAGAGGAGGCCACCGTCTATCTCACCGCCGAGCTCGAGCGCCGGGTGCCGCGGGCCGAGGTTGCCGCCGATACGGCCGCGCTGCGGGCCTGGTACGACGCGCACCCCGATGAGTTCTGGAAGCCCGAGCAGCGTAACGCCGAGGGGGTCGTGTTCGACGACTATGCGACGGCCGAGCCCGCCGTCGCCGCGCTGGCTGCAGGCACGGCGACGCTGGAATCGCTGGGGACGATCGTCGCGACGCCTCTGCAGGCCCGCGACGACGCCGAGCACCCGGGCTTCCATCCCACCCTGTTCGAGCCGGGCCTGTCGGCGGGGGATTGGTTGTCGGCGCCGATCATCGTGGCGCGCACGCTGATCGTGGGGCGGCTTCAGCAGGTCATCCCGGCCAGTCGCACGCCCTTCGAGGATCCCGGTGTGCAGGAGCAGCTGGTCCAGCGGGTCCGAGAGCCTCGGGTGGCCGCGGCGCGGCAGCAGCTGCTCGAGGAACTCGCCGCACGGTTCCCCGAGCAGGACCCGTGAGCGGCGGGCGGATCGTGGCCGGCGGCGGCGAGAGTTCGTAGCATGGACGACGCGTGAATCGGCGCCCTCCACCGTCGCGGTCGTCGGATCCCGCCGTGCGTACGCCCGCCGAGGCCGGGGCCGGCCCCAGCCCCACGCCTGCTCGCGATACCTACGCAGAGGCGGCACGCGAGCAAGCCCGCGCGGCGCTGTTCGGGGAGGACATCCGTGGCCCCGCCCGCCGCTACGGACGTTACCGGGTCGTCGCACCGCTCGGGGAAGGGGGGATGGGCACGGTGCTGCTCGCCCACGACGAGACCCTCGACCGCGAGGTGGCGCTCAAGCTGCTGCATCCGGCGGTCGCGGTACGGCAGGAGCGGCGGTTGCTTCGCGAGGCCCAGGCGTTGGCTCGGCTGTCACACCCGCACGTGGTGCAGGTGTTCGAGGTGGGGAAGGTCGACGAGCGCTTGTTCATCGCCATGGAGCGCGTGACGGGGCAGACGCTGCACGCGTGGCACGCGGAAGCCCGGCCGTGGCGCGAGTGCGTGGCGCTGTACCTGCAAGCGGGGCGAGGCTTGGTGGCCGCCCATGCGGTCGACCTGGTCCACCGCGACTTCAAGCCCGCCAACTGCATCGTCGACGACGAAGGCCGGGTGCGCGTGCTGGACTTCGGGCTGGCGTGCGACGTGAGACAGCCGCAGTCGCAGGGCGACGATCGGGACGCGGCGGCCCTCCAACGCGACGCACTGGCGGTGACGGTCACCCGCACGGGTGCCGCCGTGGGCACCGCGGCCTATATGCCGCCCGAGCAGTGGGAGGGCGGCAAGGTGGGGCCGTGGAGCGACCAGTTTGGGTTTTGTGTGTCGCTGTTCGAGGCCGTGTGGGGCGTGCGCCCGTTCGAGGGCGCGACGGTGGCGGCGTCGATGGAGGCGATCGACGGGGGGCGCATGCGCCCGGCACCCCCGGGGTCGTCGGCTCCGGCGTGGTTGCGCGCCGTGTTGCGGCGCGGCGTGGTGGCGAGACCCGCCGATCGCTGGCCATCCATGGACGCGCTGCTGACCGCGCTCGAGCGTGGGGTGCAGGGCAAGCGTCGTCGCCGACGCTGGCTGGGATGGACCGCGACATCCCTGGGCGCGGGGGCGATCGGGTGGGTAGCGCTGTGGGCCGAGCCCGCCGTTCGGTGTGATGGGGCCAGCGCTCGCCTGGCCGGGGTGTGGGACCGCGACCGCGCTCAGGCGGTCGAAGACGCCCTGCGAGCCACTGCGGCCGCTCCTGCCGACGATGCCTGGACTCGGGTGCAGCGGCACCTGGACGACTACGCGGAGCAATGGGTGACGCGGCACGAGCAGGCGTGCGAGGCCACCCACGTGGAGGGCGAGCCCGCGACGCGGCTGGACCTTCGCATGCGGTGCCTCGACCGAGGCCGGCTGGCCCTGCGCGAGACGGTGGACGTGTTGACCCAGGCCGATGCGGCGCTGGTGCCCCGGGCCGTGGAGATGGTGACCGCGCTCCCCAGTCCGGCCCATTGCCTCGACGTGGGTCCGCTGCGGGCGGCCACGACGACGCCGGAGGATCCGGGTCGTGCCGCGCAGGTCGAGTCGATACGAGCGTCGCTGGCCCGGGCCGCCGCGCTGCGGGGAGCGGGGCGTTTCGACGCGAGCATGGAGCTGCTGAGCGGGGCCGTGCCGCGAGCCGAGGCGCTCGGGGATGACGTCCTGCATGCCGAGGCCCTGCAGCTGCGGGGCCTCGTGGCGCGAGAGCGCGGTGAGTACCCCCAGGCGCGACGCGATCACGAGCAGGCCTATCTGCTGGCGCGCGCGGTGGGCCACGACCGGGTGGCCACCGAGGCGGCGGCGGAGATGATCTACGTCCTGGGACGCAGGCTCGGTGAGGTCGACGAGGCGCTGGGCTGGGGTCGACTGGTCATCGGACTGGCGGTGGCATCCAACGACGCGCGGGCCCATGCACGCGCCCTGACCGTGATGGGGCTCGTGCGGCTCGAGGCGGGAGATATCGCCGGGGCTCGTGCGGATCTGGAGCGGGCGCTGGTCCTGGTCGAGCGTGATCCAGGCCTCGATCATCCCGATGCCCTGGTGGTGCTGGGGGCACTGGCCTCGGTGCTCAAGGCCCAGGGCGAGCGGGATCGGGCCGATGCGATCTATGAGCGGATCCTCGCGGCGCTGCAGCGGGTGCTGGGCCCCAGCCACCCGCGGTTTGGGGGCGTGCTCGTCAACCGAGCTGGGGGGGCACACGGTCGCGGCAAGTATCTCGAAGCCCGCCAGATGTACGACCGAGCGCTGCCCGTGCTCGAGGCCGCGCTGGGTCCGGAGCATCCCGCCATCGCGACCACGCTGACCAACCGGGGCAATACGCTCGAGCGACTCGGGCTGCCCCGTGAGGCGCTGGAGAGCCACCAGCGCGCGCAGGCGATCCGAGAGCAGGTGCTGGGGCCCGAGCATCCCCATGTGGCGGAGGCCTTGCTCGGCGTCGCGATCTCGTTGACGGCACTGCATCGGCTGGACCAAGCGCGCGAGGCTTGCGAGCGCTCCGTCCGGATCTTCGAGGCGCACCATGGTCCCCGCCATCTGGCGCTGGTGGGTGCGCTCAACCAGCTGGGGGTGGTGCTGGGGCACATGGGCGAGCACGAGCGAGCCGATCGGTTCCTGCGGCGAGCCCTGGCCGTGGTTCGCACCGGGTTGGGCCCCACGCACTCCACCGCGGGCGCGATCTTGGTGGCCATCGGGACCAACCTGCGCCAGGGCGGCGACCTCGACGGTGCCGTCGCCCCGCTGGAGGAGGCGCTGGCGATTCACGAGAAGACCCGCGGACTCGACCATCCGCATGTGGCGATCACCTTGGTGCAGCAGGCCGAGCTGGCGCTGGCGCGAGGGGAGCGACCGCGGGCCGAGGTGGCCGCACGCCGGGCGGTGGAGATCGGCGAAGCGATGGGGGAAGGGATGGCGGCGCTGCCCGTCGCCGACGCTCGTTGGGCCCTGGCGCGGGCGCTCGGCCCCAACCAACGCCACAGCGCCCGCCGGTTGGCCCGGCAGGCGCTCGAGGTCTATGCATCACAGATGGAGCTCGGGGAACAGTCCAAGGCGGAGGTCGAGGCGTGGCTCGACGCTCCTCCGGGGTGACGACACCGTGCTCGGCACGGCGCCGTCACCTGGGGTCGGTCATCCGCGTCGTCGCAGCCGGCCCAGGCCGAGCAGCATCATCAGCATTCCGGCCATGCCGGGCATCCCGGGCTCTTGGCGACAGCCGCAGCCGCCCGTGGCCTGGTCGTCGTCGGCTCCCGGCTCTTCGGTATCGCAGGGCAGGCTCGTGTCGGTCTGCGCGGCGGAGGGGAGCAGGGTCAGTCCGCCCACCGCCATCTGCAGCGGGCCGGGTGCGGTGGCGGTGTAGCTGAGCAGGTGGATGCCGTCGGCTTCGATGGGCTCGCAGGTATCCAGCCGTCGCGCGGCCGTCAGGTCCAGCGTGACCCACTGGCCGTCGGGGTAGGCGGGCAGGCGCAGGCAGGGATGCTCGGCCCCGTCTCCGTCGATGCGCTCCAAGCAGGCCCGGGTGGGCTGGTTGGACTCGATGTAGACCCGCATCGCGTCGTATCCGGTGGCGTCGATGGGGGCATCACCGCCGCCCAGGTGCCGGGCGACGCCGGCGAACTGCTCGAGGTCAGCCTCGAGGTGCGCACAGCCGGACAGGGCCAGCGCCCCCTCCTCGGTGGGCGGGCGCTCGGGGCAGCCCTCGGGTGAGAACCAGCTCACCTCGGTGGCGCCGCCCCACATCGAGTCGTCGAGCACCGTCCATGCGCCGTCCGACAGCCACATCTGGTCGACCACGTTGTCGTCGGCGTCGACCAGCGCCAGGGTCATCTCGGTCGACAGTCCCAGGTCCGTGTCGACCATGCCCGAGGCCAGGCCCTCCACCTCGATGCGCTCGAGCTCGCCGTCCTCACGGACGACGTCGGCGCGCAGCCGCAGCTGCTGGTCGGGGTCGGTCCCCGCCAGCTCCGCGTGTACGTACTGGCCCAGCGTGGTGGCCTGGGCCAGGTAGGAGGCGGGCCGCTCGTTGTTCACCGCCCAGGTGACACCCATCGGCTCGATGATGTCCTCGAACAGGGTGAGGGCGAACCCGGGCTTGCGCGACCAGGCCTGGATGTTGAGCACGCGCTGGTCCGCTTGCGGCTCGGGGTACTGCGTGCCCAGCCATGCGCTGTGCAGCGTCCAGGTGCCGTCGGCCTCGGCGTAGAGCTTGGCCTCGATGGCGTACTCGCCCGTGGCGTCGCGCTCGTTGGAGAACGCGCTGCGAATCAGGGCACCGTCGGGCGTCTGCGTCAGCTCGAGCCTGTCGATGCGCGAGCCACCCGCGCGGTCGCACAGCGCCTTGGAGTGCTCGTAGACCTCGCCGAGGGTCTCCACCACCAGCGCGCTGGCCATGCGAGAGTCCTCGCCGTCGACGTAGTCGGCCGAGGCCACCGCCACCGCGTTGGTGAGGGCGGGCAGGTCACCGGGGGTCACGTTGACGGGCACCGAGTCGTCGGGGCCACGCGCGGGCAGGACCTCGTCGAGCAGGCCGCCCTCGCGGAACTGCGGGGCCGACTCGAGCGCGGTGAGGGTCTCGGGCAGCAGCCAGCCCTTGCGGTCGGAGCGAGCGGCTGCACGTCGAGCCAGCTTCCATGCGAGCCGACCGTTGGACTCCAGGCCCGAGTCTTCACCGCCCGACGAGCCCGAGCTCGTGCGCACCGAGAACGGACCATTGTCGGTCACGCAGCCCACATCGGTGACCTCCAGCCGATAGTAGCGGGTCTCCTCGTAGTGGAGGGCGTACGGGTCGCGGTAGGTGTAGTTCTGCAGCGCGGCGTCGGTGATCGTCCACGACATCAGCTCGGTCTGGGTCGCGGTGATGTTGGGATCGTCGCCCGCCCGGAGCAGTCGGACGCTGCTGCCCAACCCGCCCTGCAGAGCGAACGACACGTCCACCCCCGGGTCGGGGGGGGAGCCGAGGTAGTCGGGGTCGTCGAGCAGGTCGAAGGTCACGATCTCCACGGCCGTGGCGTCGGCCATCTCGATGTTGGTGCTGTCGACGTCGGCCAGCGTGTCGCTACCGGCGTTGCTGGTGCACACCGCGGTCAGTGCCTGCAGGTCGGCGGGCACACAGGCCACCGAGGCGCAGTCGAGCGTGACGGTGGCGGTGACGGTGGTGGTGTTGCCCGCGGTGGGCGGCGTGGCCGACCACGTGAGGGTCTGCCCGTTGACCGAGGGCTCGCTGGGTGTCGCGGTGGAGCCGACGTAGCCGATGCCGTCGGGCATGGTCAGCGAGACGGTCAGGTCGTCGGCGGTGCCCGTCTCCAGCGTGCAGTCGACGGTCACGGCCACGTTGTCGCCACAGGTGAGGTCCTGATTGTCGGCGGTGATGGTCGTGGTGAGGTTGTGGGGCATCAACGAGTGGAAGTAGGCCATCCAGTTGTCGTTGAAGTTCCCGTTCATCACCATGACCTCCTCGGAGGCCTCGACCTCCACGTAGGGGCGCACGCCCCCCGTGTTCATGGCGTTGAAGGTCGTGGAGTCGATGACGACGTCGTAGTAGTCACCGTCGTCGAGGCTGAACGAGTGGTCGAAGATGCTTCCCGCGGTGTCGACGTCGCGAACCGTGACGGTCGTGCCGCCCGTGCGGCCGTAGATGTACAGGTGGGAGGCATAGCCGCCCGAGGGCGACGCGTTGTTGGTCTGCTCGCCGATCGGGTTGACGACCGAGTTCTGGATGCCGGGCGGTCCCACGTAGGCGACGAACTGGTGCCCGAGGTTGGTGCCACCGAGCGA
>JAHZJA010000211.1 GCA_022601155.1 Deltaproteobacteria bacterium
CTCCCAGCGCACTGGCCAGCTCGGCCTAGCCGCTTCGGGCTCGGGTACGACGACGCGAGGCCCCGGACGAGAACCGAATCGTCAGGTGCCTCGAGTCTATGGGTCGTGGGTTCATCGGTCGCGTGGTTCACCTGCCTCGTGTGCGGATTGATCGAGAGTCGTCGCCGCGCCGCCGCGGTCGATGCCGTACACCTCCCCGCCGCCCCATGGTGGGAGGTGGGCGGCCGCAGCGGCGCGGCCAGACGATCTCGTGTCGAGTGAATGCAATGGGGATCGCGGCCGCTATCGACAGGCCACGGCGTCGGCTCGCGCCGAGACGCACTGGGCACTGTCTTGGCTGCGGTCGCCTGCGCTGCCCTGCCCGTCGCCGATGAGCGATACGCCCAGGACCAGACCGCACATCAGCGCGACGACCTCGGCCGCAACCCACAGGCCGGAGCGCCCGGGCGAAGTCTTCGTGGTCGGCTTTGCGTGGGACATCGCGCTCATGACGGTTGGGGAGTGCCCAATCCCTCCGAAACTCTTCACCCTTTGTCGAAAATCTCGTAGTCGGCCTGTAATGGTCCTCCAGAGGCGTTTCGCGTGGCGCGCAGCTCTCTGTCAGGGAACGACCTGCACCCGTGATAGCCCGCGAAATCTTCGTGCCGTCGCTGGGGCCCCGCCCCCCACGGCCGCACCGGTGGTGGCGATGACCGTGGCCACCGTGTGTCCGGGTGTCCACCAACGCTGCGCCGGCTCGTGATGCCTCCAGCGAGGACCATGACGCCGGCGGCAACTGTCCTATCCACCCCCCGACGACGACTGCCACCCGCCCATCGGGCTCCGATGATGGCGGCGTCGCCCGATACCTCGACCTCGACGCCAGTTGCCAACCGCACGAGGCCGTTCACGCTCAGCGTCGAGCCCCCAAACCGCACGACCCTGCCCATGCCGACCACCCGATCCGTGCCAACCCCTACCACCGTCGAGCCAATTCAGCTCGGGGAACGGACCCCCGACTGGACGCTGCTCGACCGGTGGCGCCAAGGCGATACGCGAGCGGGCGATCGGCTGATGCGGCGCTATCTGACGCTGCTGACCCAGTACTTTCGCCGCCGTCTGAGCAGCCCCCACGACGTGGCCGACCTGGTTGCGGACACCTTGCTGGCGTGCACCCGCAGGCGTGAGTCCATCCGCGAGGCCAAGCGCTTTCGTAGCTTCTTGTTCTCCACGGCACTCAACCAACTACGCCGCTACCTGGCCAAGCGCCGCAAGCGGGCGCTCGAGATCGACGACTTCGCGCAGTGCTGCACGGCGACCAGCGACCTGGGCGGGGGCCCGGACGCCATCCGCGAGCGACACAGCCAGACCAGCTTGCTCGTCGTGGGCCTGCGCCAGCTGCCCCTCGAGGCCCAGGTGATGCTGGAGCTGTCGATGTTCCAGAACCTCCGCGGGCCGGAGATCGCCGAGCTGCTCGGGATGCCCACCGCGACCGTTTACACCCGGCTGCGCCGCAGCAAGACCAAGCTGGCCGCCGTCGTCGACGCGATGGCCAAGGACCCCGCAGCCGACTGCTACACGCTCACCGATCTCGACGACTGGGCCACACAGCTTCGAACGGGTACCGCCCGTCCGAAGTGAGCCGAGACTACAGCCAGCCCTTGTCGCGGGCTCGACCGGCGGCCTCGGCTCGATTGCGTGCACCCAGCTTGCCGATCGCACTCGACAAGTAGTTGCGCACGGTTCCCTCCGAAAGCGCCAGCGCCTGTGCGATCTGGTCGGTGGTCGCTCCGGTCTCGGCTCGACGGAGAACCTGGCGCTCGCGGTGGGTGAGAGGATCGGGCTCAGCACGAGCCTGTGCAGCCAGCTGCGGGTCGATCACCCGGTGGCCAGCCCGCACGCTACGGATGGCGTCGGCCAAGCTCCGAGCCGGTGCATCCTTGAGCAGATAGGCGTGAGCGCCGGCTTCCGTGGCCCGCTGCAGATACCCCGCTCGCGCAAAGGTGGTGAGCACCACGACCCGGATCTCGGGATGGCGCCGACCGATTGCGGCGCACAGCTCGAGCCCCGTCATCACGGGCATCTCGATATCGGTGACCACGATATCGACCGGGTGCTGCTCCAGCATCACGAGCGCCTCCCGACCATCCCGAGCCGTCGCGACGACGCGGAGATCATCCTCGATGTCGAGCAGGGCGGCCAAGGCTCCCAGCACCATGCTCTGATCCTCGACCAGCAGGGTCCGGATCATGCTGCGTGCTCCGCGGCTCGATCCTCCGAGGCGCCAAGCCCAGATCCGCCACTCGAGAACGTCAGCCGCAGCCGCGTGCCGTTGCGATCCTCGATCGACAAGCGGCCTCCCAGCGCTTCGACCCGCCGTTGCATGGCCAACAGCCCCTGCCCCGGGTGCCCGCCCATCCCCCGTCCGTCATCCGCGATCTCCACCCCATACTCCTGGTCGTCACCGAAGAAGCTGATCGTGCATGACTGGGCCCGGGCATGGCGCATCACGTTGGTGATCGCCTCTCGCACCGCCAGCGCAACGACCCCCTCGTGGGTGGCATCGAGCCGGGCTCCAACGTGCTCGGGACCCTCGTCGACGACAAGCTCCACTCCCGCGGCTTCGAGTGCGGCCGCGGCTCCATCCAGCTCCTGACGCAGGCCCGCTCCGCTGCCCACCCGGTATCCACCCACGGCGGTGCGAACCTCTGAGAGGGCTTGCCTGGCGACCCCCTGCACATCGGTCATCTCCTGCTCAGCCCGCTCGGGATCTCTCGAGACGAGTCGCTGCGCCAGCTCCGACTTGAGCGCGATGACCGACAACGTGTGGCCCAGCAGATCGTGCAGGTCGCTGGCGATCCGCTCGCGCTCGGCGATCCGTGCCAACGCCTCGACCTCCGCTCTGGCGATCCGGAGCTCCGCCACCTCGCGCGTGCGCTGGGTGGCAAGGATCCCCCACAGACCTACGATCGACGCGCCCAGCATGGCCGGGCCCCAAAAGAAGATCGTCGGCGCCAACCACCACGAGACCAGCGCGGTGATGAAGACGACCACCCCCACCGTGGCGAGACCATGAATGGGCCGGTGGACGCTGCGGCCCGCGAAGAACGCACTGAAGATGAAGAACGTGTTGGAGCCCGGGTTGAACGGCGTGAGTAGGGTGCCGATCCCCGCGATCACCATGGCGAGCAGCATCAACCGCGGGCCCTCGACCCAGTACCCGTAGAAATACACGGGCAAGAACACGGCCGTGGCGACGACGGAGGCAACCCATACCGACAGGTGCTGGGTGAAGCCTCCGAAGACCGGGATGAGGAAGACGAAGCCCAGGTACAGCAGCCACACGTAGGGCGCCCAGCCCAGTTGCGGGTCGTCGGGCAACAGCCGCCATCGTCGTCCCATCGCCTCATGATAGCGCGACGCTCCCCGCTACCGCCTCGGGCCGCGGGTCGCGACATGACAGCTGTCATGGTCCGATGCGTCGCCTCGGGCCACCACCAGACGAAGGCCGCCGACACCCAACGGGCATCGACGGCCAGACCGTCACCAGCAAGCGGTGCACGTCAGCGCATGGTCATCGGGGCCGACGACGGCGGGGTGGGAGGCCAGCTGGGAGACATCGGCTGCGTGGGCGAGTTCATCGGCGCGGGCTCGAGCGCGGGGCGGACCGGCGAGTCGCGCGTCAGCTCGGGGACCGAGCCCTGAGCGTCGTGGTGGAGCACCGCCCACAGACTCGCCCGGTTCTTGATGTCGGCCTTGGACAGGATGCGCCCCACGTGGCGCTTGGCGGTGCGCTCGGACTTCTCGAGCCGCTTGGCGATGTGTTGATCGCGAAGCCCGATGAGCATGCAGTAGGCCACCTCGCACTCGACCGCCGTCAGCTTCAAGATGAACTTCAGGCGCTCGGCCCCGTGCCGCGGGTCGAGGTAGCAGGGCGGCGGCTCATCGGGGTCGCACGAGATCTCGCAGGTGCGCCAGCTCTGGCTATCGACGACGGTGGTATGCACATGCCCGATGAGCTGAAGCGATGTCGGCAAGGGGGCGGTGTATCCGAAGGCACCCCGAACCCGATACTTGCGTGCCCGCTCCGCGTTGGGGTGGTCGTCCACCACCAGGACGCTGCACTCGCGATCGGCCAGCGGGAACTGGTCGAGGACTCCGAGACCGTCACCGTCGGGGAGATCGTGCCGCAGCACGACCGCGTCGAAGGGCAATGCAGTATGACGCAGCAACGCCAGCGCGGTGGAGGCACGGCTGGTGATGCACACCTCCACATCGGCCTCGCCGAGCCACGCGGCATCGCGTCGGCCGCGACCAACATCACCATCGACCAGCAACACGAAGCTCCGCCGGTTGGTCACCACGCCCTTGGGCACGGCGCGAGGCCCTGGTGTCAGCTGGACGGTCGGCACGTTGGCCCCGAGCTCCGACCGAAGCATGCCGCTGTCGATTGCCCGGCGTAGGACCTCCAGCGCGTTGCGAGGACCCGTCAACTCCAGCCGACGGGCCTGCAACGACAGGCTGCTCAGGACGGCCTGACCATTGGTGATTCGACGGATCTTGTCGACGATCGTGGCGACCCGGTTGCCCTCGAAGCTCTCGACGTCGAGTACCAAGCGCAGCGTGGCGGGTTCACAGGTGGGGAGAGTGTGTGTGGTGATGCTGGGGGTATCCATCGAAGACCTACCTGTCGCCGCAGACCGGCCACCCGCGTGGGGGGCAGACGGACGCACGGATCCTGGGCGTTTGGAGCAGCAGTGCCTTTGGGGGTGCACTGCGGCCCTCACCGCGAGAGCGCCCCGATTCGAACCGGGGCGTCGCTACATATCTAGTGGCGCGACCCGAAGAACTCGTCGTCTCCGAACCGAAAAACTTCAGTGAGCAAAGTCACTGTTCTATTCGTCAGCTTCGGGCAGTTCCTGCGCCACACCGAGCCGCTCGGCCTTGGTGGCCTCCGACCGCTGCTTCGCCTCGTAGAGTCGACGTCCTCGATCGGTCACCCGGCCGACCGCCACCAGCCCATCGCCAGGGACCGGGCCCGACCGCGAAGGCTGGGGGACCTGCTGCCGCGCTCGCCACTGCTCCAACGATCGCACCTCCCCCTCGCTGGGGTCGGCGTCGTCCGAGACGATCGCAGCGACGATCGCATCTCGGTCGATGAAGACCGGCGCGAGCTCTTCGGGGTCGTACCCATCCCCACGATCGAACAGACCTCCGCAGATCGACCGAAGGCTACACACACCGCATGCCTCCGCGTACCGGTGCCCCCACTCGGTCTGGCGGACCGTCTGCTTGTCGTCGAGAAAATGAACGATGCGTTCCTCGGCCTTGACGATCTTGCGGGTCTCGGTCGACGCCCACGCAAAGTCGGTCATGTAGCACAGCGGCACCTTCTCCACGCGGAAGGTGCGGCCGGACCGATGCAGCAATCGCATCGCACGATGCAGCGACAGCTCGAAATCGGCCAGCCGCGGGGTGAACTGCTCTTGGTTGACCTGGGCGCGCCCCATCGAGGGATCGAGGTTGTTCCACACGAAGTGGCGAACCTGCGGGTGGTGGCGGATGAGGTACCGGATGTTGTCGTCGAGGTGGTCGGCGTTGAGGCGATTGATGACGCAGTTGACGTTGAGCTCGATGCCCGCCTCATGGGCGGCATCCAACGCCTCCAGGGCCCGCGGCAGCGTTCCGTCCATCCCGCGGAGCTGCGCCTCCACCTTGGGGTGCACCGAGTAGATGGACACATGCGCCAGCGCCACCCCGGCGTCCGCCAGCGCGCGGGCGAAGCTGCGATCGGCAAGGCGGTGGCCGTTGGTGATCACCCGGACATGCAGCCCCTTCCCCGCGGCATAGGCCGCGATACGAGGCAGCTCGGGGTGCAGGGTGGGCTCGCCCCCGGTGAGGATCACCCCGAAGTAGTCCCGCGCCACGAAGTCGTCGACCAACGTCGCCATCGAGGCGAAGTCGTGCGTATAGGGAGTGGTCGGGTTGGAGCAGAAACCACAGAAGTGGTTGCAGTGCCGGACGACCTGGATGTAGCCGATGTTTGCCACGCCGGGGAGTCCTCGAGCATACCCCGCGCCCGCCTCGGGCCTGTGACGTCGGCCCCGCACGCCGTAGGGCGCCGCCGTGGCCTCTTTGTCGCGGCCGGCACCGAAGATGAGATGCTCCACCGCGATGCGGCAGCTGTGCAACGCCGAGTCCCCCCAAGACGCACGTCGAATCGTCGACGGGCTGCTCATCGACGGTATCGAGGCCCAGCTGCGACCCGAGGACGGCACCGAGGTGTGGGTGATCGACGGGGGGCAGATGGACGCGGCCCGCCGCTCCATGGCCACGCGCTCGGCGACCGACGCCACCGCCACCCGCAAGAAGGCACAGGACATCCGGCGAAAGAAGCAGCGCGACGACCAGGCCCACGGCCAGCGGGTGGTCGACGTGCAGACGCGATGGCGCGGGGTCTCCAACCTCGGCGTCGGCCCGATCACCCTGTTCCTGGTGCTGGGCTCGGTCGTGATCGCGTTGCTCGGCTACATGGCCGATGACGACGCCCACCCGATGTGGACGCTGACCATCGATCACTTCGCCTCCACCCAGCCGCTCGCCGAGGTCCGGGCCGGGCAGTGGTGGCGACTGCTGACGCCGATGTTCCTGCACTTCGGCCTGTTCCACCTGGGCTTCAACATGATCTGGGTGTGGGTCTTGGGTCCCCAGGTAGAGAGCAACCACGGAAGCCTGTTGCTGGCGGCGTTGGTGATCGTGGCCGAGCTGGTGGGCAACCTGGGCCAGTACTGGGCCAGCGGTCCCGCATTCGGCGGGATGTCGGGGGTGGTCTACGCGTTGTTCGGCTTCGTGTGGATGAGTGCCCGCTACGACCGGCGGTACCGCTACGCCCACAGCGAGCGCAACACGTACTTCGGCATTGGCAGGGTCGTCCTGTGCGCGACGGGCCTGGTAGGACCCATCGCCAACATCGGTCATGCCGGAGGGCTGGTCGCCGGCCTCGCGTTTGGATTCCCGGCGTACCTCCGACACGTCCGCGCCCGCGGGCCCCACACCAAGCCGGAGGCGGGCAGCTGGGCCGACGTCAACCTCCAGGGGTTCCGAAAATTCCGACGGACGGTGCTCATGCCGTACGCACCGCTGTGGCTGCTGCTCATCGCAGCGGGGGTCATCGTCGCCGAGTACTCCAACAAGCAAGTCACGCCCATCCACACGGGCCTGCCCAGCTGCGATGCGTACTTTGGCGAGCTTCAGCGGTGCACCCCACCCGGCCAGGGGATCGATGTCCACGCCACCTTCGAGATGTGGGCCGCGGAGTTCCACGACGGCCCGCAGGCGCTGGAGCTCCGGTGTCGGATCTTGCTCGAAGCGCCCGTGTGCGCAGTCCCGGGCGCAAAGCCGTAGCCCACCGTAGCCGCCGCGCGGGGGGAGCCTAGGACCGAATCGGGAGCGAACGCCCGGCGGTGCCGTGACCGGTCGGCGGCAGGCCTCGTGCCGCGGCGATCTCTGCATCGCCGTAGCGATCGAGATAGTCGTCGCGTGCCCCTGGGCACCGCTCCTGGAACCGACACCCCTCGCACGCGGCGACATGTCGCTGACCGGTGAGGCGACTGTGGGCGAGGTCGAAGCTGGCATCGGGCGTCACCACCCGCACTCGGGCCGCCCCCGGGTCGTGAGCATGCGGGTGGTCGTCGCCGAGCAAGCAACGCGGCACGTGCAGCGACCGCAGCCGCATCCCGTGCTCCCGAGCATACGCGAACGCCTGCCGCATGGTCGGCACGACCTCGGTCATCCGGGGCATCGACCCCAGATTGCGCGCGTTGCCATCGGTCAACGACACGAACCACAGGTCCACCGCGACGACCCCACGCGTCTGCAACCAGGCCAGCGCCTGCGGAAGGTCGCGGTAGGTGTCCTCCTTGAGGATCACATCGACGACCAAGGGATGCCCGGCGGCCAGCACCGCGTCGAGCCCGGCCACCATTGCGGCATGGCTGTCGGACCTCCGAACGAGGGTGTCGTAGCGCTCGACCCGATGGGTGTGGATCGAGATATGGAAGCGCCCCACCCCCGCCGCATGGAGCCGCTCCACGTTGCCCGATGAAAGCAGTAGCCCGTTGCTCTGGAGCTTGATGTCGCCATAGCCCAGCGACCGCGCAGCGCGAACCAGACCCAGCAGGTCACGTCGAATGGTCGGCTCCCCGCCGGTCAGGGACAGCGCGTCGTATCCATCGGCCCGGCCTTGGCGCAGCGCTGTGACCACCTGCGCGCTGGTCAGCGCCGAGGCACGCATCGCCGGGGTGATGGTGCAGTAGTCGCAGGCGAGGTTGCAGTCGTACCCGACGATGACGTCCAGCAGCCCCGCCATCACACGACCAGCCCGCCGGGCCTCGCTCTACAGCCCTCGGGTGATCCGCCAGGCCCCGTTGTCGTTGACCATCTCGAACAGCGCGTGGTCTTGCTTGCGAGTGTGCCGGCCTCGCACCCGAACGTCGCCCGACTCGGGGTCGACGATGGAGCGCAGCTGGAAGCTGGCGTCGACCCAGACCTTCACCGAAGCACGGTCTTGGATGACGTTGATCTCGAGGTAGTCGATGGTGAAGCGGATCGCCTCGAGCTGAGCCATCCGCTCACGCAAGATCGGACCGAGCTCCCCGTACACGACATCGTCGGTCGGGTCGTCGGTACCCGCAGGGTCGTAGTAACTCGGGTGGGCGGTGGCCAATACGCCGGCCGCATCGCGGCGAACGAAGGCCGTCCGGTAGCGCTCGAGAACCCGCAAGATGTCGCGGTTGTCTTCGGTATCCGGAATCTCGGTACCAGGGATGGTGGGAGCGTTCTTGCAGGCAGTCAGCGGAGCCGACAGTCCGAGAACGATCAAACCGAGGAACAACGATCGAAGCAGATGGCGCATGGCGGTGGGCGACCCATTCCTTCTGCAAAGGCCGCGACTCCCCGAACGGTAGGGGAAAGGGCACCAATTTTCATGGAGTTGGACCGTCGGCCCCCCCCGGTGTCTTTGCCAAAATGGCAAACATGGCCCATGAGGCCTGTCATGCCGTCGCAGCGCGTTGCGCTTTTGACGCTGGTCGGGGCCGATCTCGCCGGGGCGTCGGTTTCGCGCGGTGCCGTCGCGTGGCTATGATGTCGGCGTGTCTGCCGAAGCGCGCCTGCATCCCCGTTTCGCGGTGGAGGCTCAGGCCGACGTGATCGGGGAAGAGGTCGTCCTCGCCCGGCCGGTCGCAGATCTCAGCCTGGGCGGATGTCGGTTCGACGGCCCGGCATGGGAGGCCGCGGGGACGATGGTGCAGATCGTGCTCGCGTCTTCAGCTCGTGGCACGCACCTGTCCCTGTCGGGGCGAGTCGTGCGTGCGACCGAGCGCGACATGGGCCTGCGATTCGAAAACCTCAGCGACGAGCAAAAGTGGGCGCTGCGCAAGCGCATCCGCGACGTCCAGCGCGATAAGTCGTGACCGCCGAGCCTCTCACTCCCCAACAACGGCAGCGGGTGGAGCGGTGCAAGCCGTTGGTCGACCAGCTCGCGAGGGTGCTGTCACGACGGCTGGCGCGAATGACCGAAGAGGACCTGCGCTCGACCGGGTATGAGGCCCTGGTTCGATGCGGACAGCGCTACGACCCCGAGAGCGGCGCGTCGTTTCGCACGTTTGCCTATCACCGGGTGCGGGGGGCGATGATCGATGCCGCACGTCGGGCCGTCCCCGGGCTGCGACGACGCTCGCGTGCGCTGCGATCGCTGCAGGCCAATCAGGCTCTGCTCGAGCAGGCGCAGCAAAATCAAGGCGGCGACGGGCCGGATCCGCGCCGACTCAAGCAACGGGTGGCCGCGGTGGCAGAGCTGGTCGCCCAGGCCACCGCGGCGGTGATGCTCTCGCGCGCGGGCCCCAAGGACCCGGAGCGCCTGGTCGATGAGGGAACCGATGATCCCGACGAAGCCATCGACGATGCACGCCTGCGGGACCAAGTGCGGCACGCGGTTGCCCAGTGTTGCTCGGAGGAAGAGCGCTCGATGCTCCAGGCCCTGTACGACGAGGGTCTGAGCATGTCCGAGCTCGGCGAGAGGATCGGTCGCGACAAGTCCACCGTCTCGCGACGCCATGCCGCCATGCTCAAGCGGCTCAGTGCTGCGCTGCAGCAGCATCCGCCCTGAAGCCCGCCGCCTACACGACCCCGACACCACGGCGCTCTCGGGAGGCCACGCCGGGTCTGACCCACGTCAGCTCGTGCCCGGCCGCAGCGTCCCCAGCTCGAGCAACCACGCGTCGATCCCCAGCTGCGCGGTGACGGGCGAAGGCACGGCGGCCGCCCGCTGCATGTGCGCATGGGCGGCCTCGTAGTCGGCCTGAGCCGCCATCGCGCGTGCCCACTCGAAGTCGGTCCGGACCAACAGCGGATGGCCCGCGGGCAGCTGCTCGGTCAGGGCCGCGCGAGCCCGGCCGTAGTGCTCGGCAGCCCGCTTGGGATCGCGCTGGGCATGGAACGCCCCCAGGTTGATCTCCAGCATCGCCCGCAAGTAGCCATGCGCCGACAACCGCCGCTGTGCCAGGGCCAAGCCGCGCTCGAGATGCGCCCCCGCGATGGCGGTATGGCCAGCCCGGCCGTGGGTCGCCGACGCGTTGAGGTGGGCGCCGACCAGCTCCGCGGTGGAGACCTCGGGATCGGCCTCGAGCATCGCCACGTGCAGGCGGGCCGCGTCGATGGCCAGTGCGTGCTGGTCGTTGCGGGAGTAGGCTTCCACCAGCCCGGCCAGCGCGTTGGTGGTCCGCGCCGACTCTCCTGGGATCGATGCCGCGCGATCGTATGCCGTCTCGAGTTCGACGATCGCGTCGTCGATTCGCTGGGCCCGCAGCGCCACCAGCCCCCGCGTCCGGAGCAAGGCCAGGCCGATGTCGGTGTCGTCGTCCAGCGCACGCGCGTGGCTTCGCGCGTGGTCGATCCACATCTGCACCACCGCGTCGTCGCGACGCAGGTCGCTGGCCACCAACGCGGTATCGAGCGCATCGAGGGCTGCACGCTCGGGATCGAGACTACGCAGCGACGCCCGATAGGCGTGGGCGGAGGTCTCCAGTGCCTGCGCCTTGGATCCGCTCGCGTCGTGCCAGCGCGACAGCGCGCGGAACACCTCGCGCTCGACCGGGGCAAACCCGGCCGCCTGCGCGCGGCCGACCAGCGCTTGGTAGCGCTGCATCCGCTCCGCGGGATCCAGCGCCCCATGGCGAACACGAGCGAGGTCGCGTCGCAGCTCCCGGACCGTGGTCGCCAGCGCGACATCCGAGGGCATCCGCGCGGCCAGCCGCTCGGCGTCCCCAGATCGACACGCGTCGATATCAGCCCGCCGGGGAAGGCTCGCGGCGACATCCCCGTCGCCCTCGTGAGCCAAGGCGGCCGCGCCCTGCTGGATGGCATCGAAATCGTAGGTCAGCACCTCCAGACAGCGCAGCCTCTGGAGCCGCTCGTCGGCGGGGGCCTGCTCGCAGACCTCACCGACCGCGCCTCGCCACGACGACACCCACGTCTCGAGCCGACCGGTGATGAACTGCGCACGCGCACCGCTCATCTCGCCGCCGTCGGCTCGGAGCGCACGCCCGACCACCGCGCTCGTATCGGCGTCCCAGCGTGGCTGCACCACGTCTCGCTCGCACGGAACGGGGGCCGAGAGCAACGCCGCCACAATGGCAGCCGTGGCCACCCCTGCGGCCGCGATCACGCCCCACAGCGACGACGTCCTGGGACGCAGCGCCCGCGCCAGTGCATCCATCGACGGCCACCGCTCGCTCGGGTCGACCGCCAGCCCGCGCTCCACCGCCGCGATGATCCGCCGCGAGACAGGCCCTCCCCGGGGGCTCACGCGGGGCCACCGACGGGTGCTCCGCTGAAACCGCTCGCCCGTGAGCGCCTCGTACAGCGTGGCACAGAACGAAAACTGGTCGGATCGGGCATCGGCCACCCCATCCTCGATCTGCTCGGGCGCCATGTAGCGGGGCGTGCCCGCAATCGCCCCCGGACCGCCGTCGGCCTGCGTGATCTCGTCCGACTGAGGCTGGGCCAGCCCGAAGTCGGCCACCTTTACCTGCCCCGCCGCGCCCACGAGCACGTTCGCTGGCTTGAAGTCGCGGTGCACCACCCCCAACGCATGCACCGCCGACAGCCCGGCCGCGGCGGCGCGCAGCACCGCCACGATCGACGAGACCGGGCGCGGTTGCTCGTCGAGCCAACGGTGCAGCGGCATGCCTTCCACCAACTCCATGACCACGAACGCGATCGGCTCGGCGTCGGAGACCTCGTGCACGGTGACCACGTTGGGGTGACACAGCTGCGCC
>JAHZJA010000212.1 GCA_022601155.1 Deltaproteobacteria bacterium
GGTCGAGCTGCTAGCGCTGCAGACCCAGCTGCAGACCGACGCCCCGGATCCGGCGTAGCGCCGGGCGGCCGGACAGCGACGACCTCAGGGCCGGCCGTCGTCGGCGACGGGCTCGACGGGGGCGGGCTCGGCAGGGGTCTCACCGCTCGCATCCCCCGAGGGGGTGGCGGCGTCCGAGTCCGCGTCGACGGGGGGCGTCGCAGCGTCCGCAGCGGCGTCACCCGAAGACGGGTCATCGGGGGGATCTTGCGGGGTGGCGGCGTCTGTCGGCTTGCCATCGCCCGGGGCGACGACACCACGCCGAGGGCCGGCTGGGCTGCGTCGCGTGGTGGGGGGCCGAGCGCGCGGTCGTGGAACGGCGGCCTTGGGCTGCGACGGCTCGGTGGCCACGCTGAGATCGAGGGTCTGCTCGACGACCGCCGGAATCCGACCGTCTCGGTGGAGCAGCACCAGCACGACGCGGCTGTCGTCGGGGATGGTGGCGGGCCAGGCATCCACCACGCGGTGGGCCGTTGGTCCCTGCATGGCGACACTCGAGATGGACTCGCGTGCGCCCGAGCCGTCCTCCAGCATCACCTGGAGCGTCGCGTCCTTCCATAGCTCGCCCGGGGTGAGCGTCACGCGGCGAGCCGCAGCGTCGACGCTCATCGAGGGCCAGGCTGGGTGGACCAGGTCGAGCACCGAACGCCCGACGTCCACGCCCAGCGGGATGAGCTGCTGCATCTGCGTGCGGTACACCCGGCGATCGAGCCACAGCGTCACCGCGCCCTCTTCGTCGACCCGGTACGCGGCCAGAGGACGGCCGCTGCCGCCTTGAAGGTAGCCGCGGTCGGCCGGCCATGGGGCGAGCCGGGCGCCCTCTCGCTCGGCGGCGTCCAGAGGCACGCCCTCGAGCACGCGGGCGGCGGCGGTCGTCGCATCGAGGTCGACGCTCAGGCGGCGGGCCGGAGGCAGCGACGACTCGGAGAAGAACCGGCGTCCCGCCTCGTGGACCAAGCCCGCGAAGTCTCCGTGCCCGAGCACGTGGGCCCGCAGGGTGGGGGCGCGCACGATTCCTCGGCCCACCTCGGCCGTGGGGCGCGGAGCCAGAGCCACGGGGGTCGGCAGGCCACCGCGGCCGTAGGCGTCACGGGCCATTTCTTGCAGTGGCAGCCCGCGGTCGCCCAGGATCGTGGACAGCGGCAGGAACATCGCGCTGACGTCCCCCCGGGCATGGGCAGGGACCGACAGGTCCTGCATCACGTGCAGCAGCGCCCCGGTGCACATGAGCGCGAGGGCCAGGTGGTGGTCCCGCTCGGCGGCCGTGGGCGCCAGACTGGCGCGCGTGAGGTGGTGGGCGAGGGCCGGGGGCGCCCATCGGTCGGCACCATCTTCGAGCCAGGCCAGGGCCGAGCGTCCGCTGCCTTCGAATCCCGCGCCGGTCGCTCGCGACGCGACCGTGCCGCCCGCGTCGGCGTGCTTGGAGCGCAGCACGGATCGCGGCAGATCGTCGTCGGACCAGCGCGCGGCAGTGGGGTCCTCGCGGTCGACGAAGTGGTGGAGCAGTCGCTCGGTGGGGACGGTCTCGACGATCACCCCCAGCTGAAGCCAGCCCAGGCCCGTGGTCTCCCAAAGGTCGCCGTAGACGCAGTGCACCCGGGTCGATGCCGGAGCGCTGGCCCCGGGGCAGGCGCCGGGCCCCCCTCGTGCTTGGGCCCCCGACGCAGCGTGGGCCGCCCGCATGGCCAATCGCAGGTCGCGAAGGGTGGCCGCGTCGAGGCGAGCCGGATCCAGGCGCAGCGGGCTGAACACACCGCGCTGCAGCAAGGAGCGCTCCATCCAGCGCAGGTGCAGCGCACTGTCGAGCATCGAGCGCTCGACCATGGCCATGTGGGTGGTGGACGGGTCCCACGCCCGTGCCGATCCGGGGCTCGTCAGACCCATCGCGAGGGCAAGCCCGGCCGCGGCCAGCCATCGGCGACCACGTCTCATGGCTTGGCCTCCAGCGGTGGCGCGGCGACCCGCGCCGGAGCCGTGGGTGCATCCACCTGCGTCAGATCGTCGAGGTTGTCGAACACGAAGCTGGCCAAGATGATGACGGTCTCGATGTCGCTGCACTGCATCGCCCCGCACGTGAGCAGCACGCCCACGTCCCGGTCGCGGTCGAGAAACGCGACCGCGCGGACCTGATCGCTGTCGTACACCCAGGTCTCCGAGGTGATCTCTCCCGTGACGCCCACCTGGGGCAGGGTTGCCTCGAACGTCTGCACCACCGGGTCGAGACCGCCGGGCGGTTTCTGCCACACCCGGTAGGCGACGTCCCACACCTCGTCGCGGTCGACCGCTTGCAGGTGGACCCCGTGGTAGAAGTGGGTTCGAGCGAGGTCGCCGAGCTCTTTGATGTCGAACGCGTCGGTGTAGCCGGTCCGCCGCCGCACGTCCTCGGGCGCCAGCAGTCCCGTGGCGTCCAGCAGCTGCAGGGCCGCGGTGGGCTGCTCGGGATCGGTACCGGCCGGGCCAGCCGCCTCGCCACCCAGCTCGCGGTAGAGGTCGAGATTGGCTGCTTCACGCTCCCAGCTGGCCAGCTGGAGCACGGACGCAGGCGCCGCCAGGAACACCAAGTGCTCGGCGTGAGAGTCGGTGTCTCGCCACTTGCGGAGCTGTACGCGGTTGTGCCGAAGGGCAAAGTCCGTGCGCGGCGTACCGTCGAGGTGGCGGTCGGAGCGGTAGCCCACGTAGCCGCGCTTGTAGACGATGAGGTCGAAGGAGACGAGGCGGAGGTGCGGTCCGCGCTTCCGCATCGGCGCTTCCGGCACGCGGTAGCGGCCCGCCTGGTCGGTCTTGAGCTCGATGACCTCCGAGCCCGCCGGGCCGATGAGGCCGTCGCCCTGGTCATAGGACCACACCGCCAGCACCACGGCGCCCTGGATGGGCTCGGCCGTGGTCTCGTCGACGACCTGGCCGTCGAACGGCCCCCGGAGGGTCACGTCGGTCACCCGATCCTTGGCGCTGGCGAAGCGAGCCGGCCGCACCACGGGGCTGCAGGCAGCGGCCCACACCAAGGCGATCAACGCAAGCACCACCAGCCCGTCGCGCCGCGCCCCGCCCTCGGCGGGGGCCAGCCTCGAAGAGGTCGCGCTCGGTCGGTTGGGGAAGGGCATCGCGGGACGCCGTTGACGCCGCAAGCCGCGCTTGGCTAACCTACGCGGCGAGGTAGGACGTCTAGCCCACCCGCCTGGGCCGTGGCAAGCCTCCCGACACCGATCCACCCAATGGCAGCTCCGATTCCCTGCCCCTGCTGCGGCTCAGACATCGGAACGGGGCACGGGGCGTGCTCGGTCTGCGGCTACGCCGTGGGCCCCGCCCGAGAGTCGAACGCGACTGGCTCCAAGTGTGCGCGCTGTGCCGCGACGATGCCCGCCGGCTTCGACTTTTGTCCCGTCTGCGGCCAGGACCAACGCCTTCGACTGCGCCGCCCCGACACGGCCCAACTCGCCATCGCGACGGCGACACCCGGACGTGCTCCCGGACCGACGGCGCCGCCGGTCCTGACGTCGGTGCCGCCCTCCGGATCCGATGGTGCGACTGCGGCGGGGATGACCGTGCCCGCGCCTGGCTCCGGCCCGGTGTCGACGCCCTCGTTCGTGCCGCCTCAGGCCCCGCCGCTGCCGCGGCCTCCGCCCATGAGCTATGCGCCCGCGGGATCGATCGATCGCACGGTGCCCGCTCCTTCGGTCCGCTCTCCCACGCCGCCGCCTGCGGCTCCGCGCCAGACGATCCTCGCGGAGCCCGGCCCGCCCCAGCCTCCGACGGGGCAGGGGTCGCTCATCGCGGCCGTCATCGGGACCGACACGATGGAGCCACCTGCGGGCATGCCCTCGGTCGAGGCCACCGTGGGCGACAACGACAGGACCGTGCCTCATCAGTCCTTGCGGCAGCCGGTCGGCGATGACGATCGGACGGTGCCCCATCAGATGCAGCACCCGGTGGCGATCTCCCCGGTGCGGGCACAGATCTCGCCCGCCACTCGGCCCGATCGCCCCGGAGGGTTCTCCGGCGGGCCCGGTCACGGCCCGCTGCCCTCGGTCATTCGCGTCGGCGGAACGGTCGCGCCCATCGTTGGCAGCTCCGCCCAGCAGGGCTCGACCGGTCGGGA
>JAHZJA010000213.1 GCA_022601155.1 Deltaproteobacteria bacterium
AGACCTTCCTCTCCCTCCAAGAGCACGCCGATCGCTTCCGTGGCGATGCCAGCTTCCGCACGTTCCTGTTTGCCATCGCCAAGAACGTGCTGCTCAAATTCTTCCGCTCGGGAAGCGGCCCTCGGGGCAAGGTCGAGCTGGGCACCGTCTCGGTGGTGGACATGGGGCAGTCACCCAGCCGTATCGTCGCCGACAACGAGCGCAGGCAGCTGCTGCTCACCGCCCTGCGCCACCTGACGCTCGACCAGCAAACGATACTCGAGCTGCACTACTGGGAAGACATGAAGGTGGCCGAGCTGGCGGCGGTGATGGAGCTGCCGCTGGGTACCGTCAAGACGCGAATGCGAGCCGCGCGCAAGCGGCTCGAGGCACTGATCGAGGAGCTGGCCGGCTCGGCGCATCTGCTCCACGCGACCCTGTCAGACCTGCCCCGCGACCCCGATGACGATCAATAGGCACGGGCCGCAATCCAAGCGTGGGCTCGGGGAACCACCGCATACGTCGCGTCGCGCGCGACGAGGGCAATCATGGACGGAAGCTTCCCAGGACCTGGCACGGTGGATGGCACCGCGATCCCCAGCCTCGAGACCTTGGCGTACGAGCTGACCGTGCTCGACGGGCCCGGTCCATGGCAGGTCCGCGAGGTGCAGCTGCGTGAGCACATCTCGCGGCCCTACGAGCTGGTGCTCGATCTCGCCACCGAGGACGCGGAGATCGCGCTGGAGCAGCTGCTCGGCGCGAGCGTCGTGCTGACCATGAGCCGAGTCAGCGTGGCGCGCCGTGTCGCTGGCATCGTCGCGCGGGTCGAGCGAAGAGGGTTCCAGATCGATCGCCTCCACGTGCGGCTGCGTATCGTGCCCGCGCTGGCCCTGCTGGAGCAGCGGGTGGCCTCGCGGATCTACCAGGACCTGGCCGTCGATCGCATCGTGTCGGATGTGCTCGAGCGAGGCCTGGGGCCGTACGGTCGGCGGTTTCGGTTCGAGCTGGCTCGCCCGCTGCCCGTGCGCGACTACTGCGTGCAGTACCGCGAGAGCGACCTGGATTTCGTGATGCGTCTGCTCGAAGAGGAGGGCATCTCGTACGTCTTCGAGCACGAGGGCGAGGCCGAGACCACGGTGATGGTGGACACCAACGAGCCCTATCCCGCGGTGGACACGATGGACGGGCTACCGGTGCCCACCGTGTCCGAGCGCCCCGATCTCCACGAGGTGGAATCCCTGCAGGCACTCGAGGTCGGTCACCAGCTGCACGGCACCGCGACCGAGGTGATCGACTTCGACTTCCTCGACCCCCTCGTGCGCCCCACGACCCGCCGCCCTGGCACCGACGCCCGAGGTCGGACCCGCGAGCGCTACGATCACGCCGAGCGGCGGTTCGTGCTCGACCTGACCCAGGTTCGAGCCGATCACCACCTGGAGAGCGATGCTGCCCGCGGGGAGGTCTGGCGAGGATCGAGCAATGTCTGCGGGCTCGCGCCGGGCGTCGTGTTCGAGCAGGCCGAAGGCGGCCGTCGCTTCGTGGTCACCGCGATCAGCCACCTCGGGGTCTGTGACGAGGACGACCTGGCGCCGAAGGAAGCCGACGGGGGCCAAGAGCGCTACCGCAACGAACTCGAGTGCGTCCCCGTGGACGTGCCGATCCGCCCACGTCAGGCCACTCCACGGCCGCGCGTCGGCGGACCCGAGACCGCCATCGTCACCGGGCCCGCGGGGGAGGAGATCCACACCGACGAGCATGGGCGGATCAAGGTCCACTTCCACTGGGATCGCGAGCAACCGTACGACGAGGGCAGCTCGTGCTGGGTCCGCGTGACGCAGGCCTGGGCGGGCGCGGGGTGGGGCAGCCTGTTCATCCCTCGCGTGGGCATGGAGGTCGTCGTGAACTTCCTCGAGGGCAACCCCGACCGCCCTCTCGTGGTCGGCTGCGTCTACAACGGCGACAACCCACTGCCCTACGCCCTGCCCGGAGACAAGACCAAGAGCACCCTCAAGAGTCGCAGTTCACTGGGCGGCGGTGGGTTCAACGAGCTTCGATTCGAAGACCTGGCCGGCAGCGAGCAGGTGTTCTTGCACGCGCAAAGAGATCTCGACGAGGTGGTGCTCAACGACCACACGCTGACGGTCGGGAACAACGAGACGATCTCCATCGCGGTCGACCAGGTGCAGACGATCGGCAACACCCAGACCGAGAGCGTCGGGGTCAGCCGCACCACCCAGATCGGGACCGAAGACGCGCTGACGGTGGGCGCGGCACAGACGATCTCGGTCGGTGCAGACCGCAGCAGTACCGTCGGCGGCAGCGACAGCCTGACCGCGGGGGCCATGGTCTCCATGCTGGCGGGCGGAACCATCACCCTGACCGCTGGCGTCGAGATCGTGCTGCAGGCAGGGCCTTCGACGATCACCCTGGGCCCCACGGGAATTACGCTGCTGGGCCCGCTCATCACCCTCAACTGAGTCGTGGGACGTCTCGCGACTGCCGGGCATGCTCAACGGACCCCCGATCGGCGATGATCGCTACGCCGGACCCTCGATGGACGACGACAGCGAAGATTCGAGCGACCTCGGCGAGGCGCTCCAGCAGGTGCGCGACGAGGACGACTCCGTGCGTGCGGCCAGGGAGAAGTCGGAGGTGCGCATGAAGCTCTTCGGCGCCCCGCCGCGCCAGCTCGAGATCGGTCGCTACGTGCTGGGCGAGCACCTGGGTACGGGAGGGATGGGCGAGGTCTTCGTGGCCCACGACCCGACCCTCGATCGACCCGTAGCCGTGAAGCTGCTCCACCGCGACCCGGAGCGCGACACCACCCAGCACCGCACGCGGATGATCCGGGAAGCCAGGACCTTGGCCAAGATCAGCCACCCCAACGTGGTGCAGGTCTACGAGGTGGGGGAGTCCAATGGTCGCGTCTTCATTGCGATGGAGCTCATCCGCGGCGCGAGCATGCGCAAGTGGCACGATAGCGGTGAGCGAGGCTGGCGGGAGGTCCTCGGGCACTACCTCGCGGCGGGCCGAGGCCTGCGTGCGGTGCACGAAGCCGGGCTGATCCACCGCGACTTCAAGCCCGACAACGTACTGCTGGGCGTCGACGGCCGGGTCTGCGTTGCGGATTTCGGGCTGGCACGACACGCCTCGGGGCCGATCACCGCGAGCACAGCGACTGTGGAATCCGAGACCACGCTCCTGTCGGGCCCGGGCGGCGGCGCTCCAATGTCGGGGACCGAGCCACGACTGCGGCTCACGCGGACGGGCCGAATCGCGGGGACTCCGGCGTATATGGCCCCCGAGCAGCTCCACGGGGACGAGCTCGATCCGCGGACGGACCAGTTCGCGTTTTGTCTGACGCTCTACGAGGGGCTGTACGGCCAGCGCCCCTTCAGCTGTCGCTCCCGGGGCACGCTGCTCCAGGCTCACGACCGCGGACCGACGCCGCCGCCGCGCGGGGCTCACGTGCCACGGCGGCTGTGGAAGATCCTACAGCGAGGGCTCAGCAAGGACGCCAACGACCGCTACCCAACGATGGCCGCGCTGCTCGAGCATCTCGATCCCGAGCGGGCGCGGCGGCGGTGGGTCGGTGGGCTGAGCGTGGGCTTCGGCTTGTCAGCAGTGGCGGCCGCCGCCGTGTGGACGCCGTCGGCGGACCCGTGCCCGCGGCCCTCCCCCCAGTCGCTCGGCTGGGGCGAGGATGCACGCAGCTCGATGCTCGATACCTTCGACGCCAACGCGGACGTCGAGGGGCGCGGGGAGGTGATGGCGCGGCGCCTGGACACGATCACGGCGGATCTCGCGGCCCGCCGAGTGGCCACCTGCGAGGCCACCCGCGTCGCGCACGCGCAGTCGGACGAGATGCTCGATCGACGGATGATGTGCATGGATCGAACCTCCGACCGTATCCGCGGCCTGGTGGTCGCGATCGCCGACGCGGATGCCGACGGCCTCGAACGTGTTGGCGAGGCCATCGATGCTCTCCCCGATCCCGCCAGCTGCAACGCCGCAGCGCTCATCGGTCTCACCGAGCATCCCGAGACCCCCGAGCTGGCCGCTTCGGTCGCCCAGCTGCGAGCCCAGCTCGCCGAAGCGAGTGCGATTCACGACCTGGGTGACGACCGCCGCGCCCAGCGACGACTAGAGGTCCTCCGCGACGAGGTCATCGGGCTCGACCATGCTCCCCTCACCGCCGAGCTCGCGCTGGTCGAGGGTGTCCTCGCCCGCCATCTGGGCGACCCCGTCGGTGCCTCCAAGCACCTGCTCGTAGGGGCAGAGCTCGCAGAAGGCAGCCGCGCCGATCTGCTCGCCGCCCAGCTGTGGGACGCGCTGACCTTCCTCGCCCTGGAGGACCTGTCGTCCCGCGAGGTCGAGGCCTGGCTGCCCCGAGCTCGAGCTGCCGTCCGTCGCATCGGCTCGCCACCACGATGGACCACCACGGTGGGGCTCCACGAGGCCAAAGCCGCGATGCAAGCCAACGCGCTCGACGATGCACGCGCGAAGCTGCTCGACGTGGTGGAGCAGCGACGCACACAGGGTCGTCCGCTCGACCTGGCCCGCGCACTCGAAGCACTGGTCCACCTCCATCGGCTTCGGGACGAGCCCGACGCCGCGCTTGCCCGGCTCGGGGAGATCCAGTCGCTGTACGGCGAGCACCTCGGCCCTCGCCACCGCAAGGTCGCCGATACGGCCTACAACCTCGGCACGATCCTCTTGGCGCTGGGCCGGCCCGATGCCGCCCGCGCGAGCCTCGACGAAGCCGCAGCGATCTGGGCTGAACGCTACGGCCCCAGCCACCTCGACCTGGCGCTGGTCCACATCGCGCTGCAGTCGGTGGAGGTGAGTTCGGGGTCGCTGTCCGCCGCGCGACACCATGCCGAAGAGGCCTTGCGCATTCGTCGGCTTCACCTCCCCGACGACCACCCCGACCTCGCCTATGCCCACATGGTGCTCGGGGTGACGCTGATGCTCGCCGAGGAGGCCGAGGCCGCCGCACGTGCCTACACGCGGGCCTGGGACGGCCTGCGCGCCGCGTCGGGGCCCGAGGACGTGATGGCCAACCTCGCGCGGGCCAACCTCGCGGAAGCCGAGCTCGCGGCCGGCCGAACCGAGGCCGCGAGGGCCCACGCCGAGGCCTCCGCGAGGGTGCTACGCGAGGCCCTCGGCGAGCACCCGTCCATCGCCCTCCCGCTGAAGGTCCTCGGCCTGCTCGCGCTACACGACGGCGACCAGGTGTTCGCCGTCGAGCAGTTCGACGAGGCGCTCGAGAGGCTCGCGGGTGCCCAGACCGTCGACCCCATCGAACAGGGCGACGTGCACCTGGCCCTGGCGCGGGCCCTGGCCGCCGGGGGCCGGGTCGAGGCCGCGCGAGCCCACACCCGTGAGGTCGAGACGATCCACGGAGCGAGCCGGGCTGACGTCGCGCGACGGCAGCTCGAGCGGGCCCATCGCATGAACCTCAGTCTCCGACCCGGGGGGACCCCGATCCCCTCCCTCACCAACAACCGAAAGGAACGACCATGAGTGCGCCCCTTACCACGATCAAATTCGACGACGACGACACCCTCGACCTGACCGCGACGATCAAGAACGGCAAGGTCACGTCCGTGAAGTCCGGCAGCCAATCGGCGGGAACATTCGAGGACGACGACCTCTCCACGTCCAAGTCCGTCACGCTGAACGTCGCGGCCTCCGATGGCGAGACATCGCTCAGCGGCACCTATACCGCCAGCGATGGTACGGACACGCCGTTTTCGACCAACAACGCCGTGACGATCTCGCAGGACTTCACGGCTCCGAGCCGGGCGGGACAACAAAAACAGTTCACCTTCACGGTGAGCGTCAGCGGCAGCCGCGAGATCGACGATCCCACCCTCATCCTCAAGACCAAGTCGAGCGACGGCCACCCATAGGCGATCCACACCGAGTGCCCCCCACCGCGGGCAGAACTCCGGCAATCCAAGCCGACGCTCGGGGAACAACCAGGAGCGATGAGTCAGGACCGTATCGATCCGTGGGGTGTCGCACTGCTGACCTTGGGCATGGCGGGCGGCTGCTTCTCCGTGACGGGCACGCCCGCCGACCCAGGCGACGAGACCGACACCGACGACGACCCCTCGACCGACAGCGGTGACGGCTCCACGGGGAGCGGCGACGCCCACGGGGACGACGAGCCCAACAACGATGCCCCCAACCCCCGGGCGGACGGACCGTACCTCGCGTCGGGCCCCGGCCCGCTGGAGGTCGGCGCTGCGGCGGGCGTACTGAGCAACGACGAGGACCCGGACGCCGACCGGTTGACGGCCCAGCCTGGGATGATCGACACCAACGCTGGCGGCACGGTGGTGATGGCGGCCGACGGCAGCTTCACCTACACGGCTGCGGCCGCCCTCCCCTACGGGACCGACCGTTTCCAGTACGTGGTCGTGGACGAACACGGAGCGGAGGCCGAGGCCGAAGTTCGCGTGGTGGTGGCACCACCCGCCGAAGGCATCGAGCTGATGACACTGGGGCCGCAGGGCAGGAGCCTCGAGGGCGTCGTCGCCAACGACCGCGCCGGGCGAGAGCACGCGGGCGCGGGTGATCTCGACGGCGATGGATTCGGCGACGTAGTGGTGGTCACCTCGCGCCAGCTCGGGGCGGAGACGCTCACCGAGCTCGCGCTCGTCCGAGGCGGGCCCAATCGGGAGTCCATGCACCTGGACCAGCCCGACGTCCGCATCGCGGGCCTGGTCTCCAGCAGCCCGACCGTGGTCCCCGCGGGTGACGTCAACGGGGACGGCTTCGATGACCTGCTCGTCGGTGACCACGAGGGCGCCGATGATGCAGGGATCGTCTATGTGGTCCTCGGGGGATCCGCGCTCGGCGCGATCGAGAACATCGGCTCGATCGCGGTGCGCTTCGATGGAATCGCGGCCGGGGACCGTGCCGGGATCGCAGTGGCGGGGGCGGGGGACTTCGACGGTGACGGCATCGACGACTTCGTGGTGGGGGCCAGCCAGCCCCAGGTCGTCGTGGGTGGGACCGAGCAGGATCCCATCCTCGCCGAGGGCGAGGCCTACCTCGTGCGGGGGCGCTCGGACTTCGCGGTACAGCAGGTGCGCTCGCTCGACGAGGCAGAACTCCACCTCCACGGCCACCAAAGCGGGGGCTCGGCTGGCGCGGCGGTGGCGGGCATCGGCGACCTCGACGGCGATGGGCTGGACGACATCGCCATCGGGGCGCCGTACGTCGATCGCAACACCAGCGAGAACGCGGGCGAGGTCCACGTGGTCTTCGGACACGCTTCACCGGCAGGCGTGCGCGCGCTGAACACCGCCGATGTGCGTATCCGTGGAACACAGCCTTGGTTCCGCATCGGCGACGCGCTCTCGGGCATCGGGGATTTCGACGGAGACGGCCGCGCCGACTTCGTGATCGGAGCCTCGCGCGACGACTCCGGGGGCGGCGATGCGGGCGCAGCCTACCTCGTCATGGGCGCCAGCGAGTTCGGCACCACGCACAACCTCCCCGAGCTCGGCATCCGACTCGAGGGTCTGCACTCCGGCGACCTCGCGGGTGCATCGGTGTCCGGCGTCGGGGACTTCGATGGGGATGGCCTCGACGACGTCTTCGTGGGCGCGGACCGTGCCAACGACATCGAGGCCAGCGGAACCGGTGAGGCCTATCTGGTCCTGGGACGCGTCGACGCCCATACGCTCGGCGGCAGGATCTCTGCGGACCTCCGACTGCGCGGCTCAGCCGACGGCGATCGTGCAGGACGGAGGGTGGGCGCGGCCGGGGACATCGACGGTGATGGCTTCGACGATCTCATCGTGAGTGCGCATCGCCTGCACATCGACGACGAGGCCGATGTGGGTGCCGCGTTCGTCGTCTTTGGTGATGATCTGCGCGCAACGGTCTCCGTACTGGGAACGGCGACGGG
>JAHZJA010000214.1 GCA_022601155.1 Deltaproteobacteria bacterium
ATCCACAGCACGCGACCGGAGCTGTCGCTGCGACAGTCGCTTCATGCGCTGACCGTCCGTGCCTGCGGCGTGCCCGGTGGACCCCGCTGGGCCCTGGCGCTGTGCGGCGGCACCGAAATCGGTGCGGTGGTGGCCACGGGCGCTGGCGTCACGCAGCCCCGGACCACGGCCAATCCCTGGGGCGCGTTCGTCGTCGGCCTTGCCGCGGGATGGAAGATCACCCCGCGCTGGACGCTGTGGGCCGGCGCCGAGGGGCTGGTCGCCTACGCGATCTCCGCGTTCACCGTCGGCGACACCGCGCCCCAGCCGGTGGGCTCTGGAGGGGTGCGCGGCCATCTGGGCGTGGAAATTCGAATTCGTTGATCCCCGCCGTCACGAAACAGCGACGATCTGGCCACTCACTCCCGACCCCCATGGCCGCCACCGCGCCCACGCTCGACACCGACCTGTCGCGCATCTACGCCGAGCACTTCGAGTACGTCTGGAACAACCTCCGGCGTATGGGGGTCGAGTGGGCCGATCTCGAAGACGCCGTGCACGACGTGTTCGTCGTGGTGCATCGGCGGCGCGACACGTTCGCGGGCACGTCGAGCATGCGCACCTGGCTGTTCGGGATCGCGCGAAGGATCGCACGCACGCATCGTCGCGGCCGCTTCCGGCATCGGCGGCGCCTGGACGCCGTGCTTCGAGCGCTGCCTCCCGCGGCCCAGCGCGATCCACCCCAGGAGCGGGCTGTCGATGCCTCCGTACTCGACCGTTTCCTCGCCTCGCTGGACGACGGCAAGCGCAGCGTCTTCATCCTGTCCGAGCTGGAGCAGATGACCGGGCGCGAGGTCGCCGAGGCCCTGCACATCAACGCCAACACGGCCGCGTCTCGGCTGCGTGCCGCCCGTCGGGCGTTCGACGACTACACCCATCAGCTGCGCGACGCCGACCGCCTGCTCGTCGACGACTCCCCTCCAGTTCCCGCCCGGTCGCGGCGACGTGCGTGGGCCATGGTGCTCGTCGACGTCGGCCGCCCCAAGGCTGCGGCCACCAGCGCCACCGCGGCCGCGGTGGGTCATGCCAAGGCAGTCGGCATCAGCCTCACGCTGGGCCTCGGCACCCTCGGCGTGATGTCGGTGGTGGGGCCGACCCTGTCGGGCACGCCCCATGCGTCGACAACCCCCGCCACGACGAACGCAGGCACCGTCAGCACACGAGTGCGAACACCGGGGACACGGGAGGCTCCAGCCGTGGACCGCACGGCGGCCGAGCTCGCCGCCGTCCAGGGCCCCGCTCCCGTCGTGCCATCGACCTCCGCTGCCCCCACGCGGGCTCCACGGTCACCGCCTTCGCCTCCACCCGTCAACGCCCCTGGCTCGGCCACGCCTGCACCCAGCCCGGCGGTTGCCACGAACACCGGGCCTGGCGATGCCCCGTCGCTCGACGAGCACAACCGACGCCTCGTCGCCGCCCGCGCGGCCCTGGAGCGCGCGGACCCGACCCAGGCCCGGCGCCTCGCCGAGGACTACCTCCAGCAATTCGAGCATGGCTTCTACGCCGACGAGATGTCGCTCGTGCATGTGCAGGCGCTGGGTGCCTTGGGCTCGTGCGACCAGGCCCGTACGACGGCGCGATCGTTGGCCGCCCGCCGACCCGGCACCGCACTCGCCAGGCTCGCCAGCGCGGTGTGCAACCCACGCCGCGCCGACTCTGGGCCGTCGCCGATTCCCGTCCCACCGGCCATCACGAAAACCGCCGACCCCGGCCATTGAAGGGTTCGATGAACAATCGTATCGCGGCGCCTGTGCTCGCCCTGACGCTCGGGGCGTGCACCCTGCCTCCCAGCAACGCGGGCGAGACCCTCGACGGCAGCGGGTCGACCAGCACGGCCACCACGGGCGACTCCGACCCCAGCGCCAGCGGCAACGGCGAAGTCACGGGCTCCCCCACCACCAGCGGCAACGATACCGGTACGGAGACGGGTGAGCCCGGCTGCACCCCCGGCAAGGGCGAGCGCGGCTGCTCGCGGGAGCTGGATGTGCTCATCGTCGTCGACAACTCCGCACAGATGGGCCACGAGCAGCTGCGGCTGGCCCGAGCCATGCCCTCGCTGGTGGAGCGGTTCAGCAACGCCACCACTGCGGACGGGACTCCCCTGGACCTCGACGTTCAGATCATGGTGACGACCACGGACATGGGCAGCCCCCTGTGCGACGGCTTCAACCCCCCGGGCTACACGCCTGCGGCAGGAAGTCCAACCCTCACCGCCTGCACCGAACGCCTCGACGATTTCACGGGCCTCGACGGCATGACCATACTGCCCGAAGCCTGCACCGATGCGTGCCCCACGGGTGTCGCCGCGACCGGCAACTTCGTTGCGTTCGATGCCACGGGGAGCAATGTTCCGGCCGGGCCCGACATCGACATCGATGGCGACGGAGTCCTCGATCCCCCGGTTGCCCAGGCGCTGGCGTGTCTGGTGCCCCAGGGGATCAACGGCTGCGGGTACGAGGCGCCGCTGGAGTCGATGCTGCAGGCGCTCAGCCCCCTCGCCGCGTGGAATACGGGCCCCCAGGCGTTCCTCCGCGCCGACGCGGCGCTGGCGGTCGTGCTGATGACCGACGAGTACGACTGCTCGCTCGCCAACCCGGCGCCGCTGCTCAACGCCGACAACTACAACGTCTCCCCCGCATCTGGAGCCCCGCAGCTGTCCTCGGCAGCCTGTTGGAATGCCGGCGTCGACTGTGTCGATGCCAACGATGACGGCATCTACGAATCATGCGTCCCCAGTCGTGATCCCGGCTTCCACCCCATCGAGCGCTACACCGATTTCCTCACCACCGATCTGGAGCAGATGCTCGGCAAGGAGGTCGCCATGCTCCAGCTCGTCGGCGTGCCCTCGGTCACCGCCCACGCCGCCGATCCTCCGTTCGAGCCGGCCGCCGGGGGCGTGGACGCGCTGGTCTACCGCGACTGGATCGACTTTCCGTTTCCCGCCGGAGACATCGACCCCGCGGAGTGGGACCAGGGCATCAACGGAGCCCAGAAGCAATTCGAGTGGGGCATCGGCCCGGGATGCACCGGCCTGCTCGACGGCCGCCCCGAGTTCGCGGGGCAAGCGTTGCCGCCCGTCCGCATGCTCGAGGTCTGTCAGTCCCTCGACCTCCCGGGGGGCTCCAAGGGTACGCGGTGCTGCGTGGAGTCGATCTGCGACGCAGACTTGTCACCGTCGTTTGGGTGTCTGCTCGGCATGGTCTCCGGGTAGCCGGGGCCTGGCGGGGACGGACCCCGAACTTCGGAGCGCATGTCCGTCTCGTCGTCGGAGCTCGTGCTCATCTCCGCCACGCGGAGGCCTCGACCAAGCACGGCGTGGGGGGGGGGGGGGGG
>JAHZJA010000024.1 GCA_022601155.1 Deltaproteobacteria bacterium
GCCACCAGTGTCCCGCTCGGCCCGAGCAAGCGCCCACGACAGATCGGCTCGCTCGAGCGGAAGGCCTCCCTGGCGCTCGAGGACCTCCAGCGCAGCTCCCAACCACCTCACGGCCTCGGTCGGATGCTCGGCCCCCAGCTCAGCGAGGCCCAAGCCCTTGAGCACGAGCATCAACACCACCGGGTCTTGGTCCGCACCAGCTTGAGCAGCCGGCAGCAGCGCTTCATAGGCCTCGCGTGCACGTGCATGCTCTCCGAGGCCCAGCAACGCCTCCGCCAGGTTGCTGCGGGTGAGTAGGGCTTGTTGATCGTCGGGGCCGCGCGAGGCCACGATGCGCTCGAGGGCCCGTCGCCACGCTCCACGAGCCTCCTGCAGCTCGCCTCGACGAAATCGGACCAAGCCCAGCAACTGCAGCGCTTCGATGTGAAGCGGATCATCGGCATCGCGTGTCGCTGCGAACAGTTCCTGTCCTGCGGTGGCATGGGCGAGCGCATCGTCGAGGGCACCGACTTGCTGATCGATCTGGCCCAAGGCCAACTCGACCCGACCGAGCATCGCGCTGCTGGGTCCGTACAGCATGCGCCAACGGGTCCGGACACGCTCGAGGCGCTCCCGAGCCGCATCGAGCCTACCAAGATCGATCAAGACCAGGCCCACGTTGTAGTCGTGCCGCACGAGGTTGGGATGGTCAGGACCCAGATGCTGCAGCCACAGCGCCTCGGCTTCATCGTAGCTCGCCAACGCTTCGGCTACGCGAGCGGTCCCACGCAGCACATTGCCCAGCGCCTCGAACAGAAGGGCTCGCTCGTGCTCCAGCCCCGGCTGGGTCTCGGCATCGGCCAAGCCCTGTCGGATCCAGCGCTCGGACGCAACCGGGTCACCTGCCTTGAGTTCTGCATGTCCGCGACGCAACGCCAGCTCGAGCCGTCGCCGAGGCTCCCCGGGGCTGCGCAGGATCGCAACCCCGGCTCGTCGCGCCCACAGTCGTGCCCGCTCCGAGTGTCCGCGGCGCTGGTCTTCCGAGAGCAGCTCGATCCAGATGTCGAACGAGGGCTCGTAGTGCTGGTGCAGCTCGACCAAGTCGAGCGCCTGCCACAGCATGTCGACGCCGACGTCCTTGTCATCCTGGTGCGGGCTGGACAGACGCACGCGGGCCGACTCCACCAGCGCCTCGGCGTACACGGGCCCATCGTTCGTGGCCTTGGCCTGCACCCGCGCGTCGTCGGCCATGGCACGAGCCTCTCGTTCATGCCCGGCCATTCGCGTCACTCGAGCGGCGGCAAGGGCCTCACGGGCAGCGCGAACGGCCTGTGGATCCTCGGGAGCCTCGGGCCCAAGGGCATCGAGATCCTGGCAACGCACGGGCTGGGGCAGCGTCGCAACCATGTCGAGCGCGTGCTCGACCACCCCGGCATCAGCGTGGGGTAGCGCGTCGAGCAGCGCGCGGAGCTCCGCGATGGAGCGCTCGATGCAGGCGGTTCGTTGTGCCAGTACCGTGACCGGATGGGTCTGGCGCACGCGGGTGTCCTCGCACGCATCGCGAAGCTCGGCCCTCCACGCGGTCACCCGGCCGTCGAGTGCCGCGATCACACGCGGGGCCGCGGTCCCACCATAGGAAGGTTCCGCAGCAGCGAACGCGATCTCGACCTGGTCGCGGGTCTGATCGGTCCAGCGCTCGGCCAGCTCGGCATCCGCCTGACGGCATGGCGGCTCGGGGGAGTACAGCGCCAACGCCAGGCCCACGCCTCCCAGCCCCAGTAGACCCGCCGCCCCCATCGCCCGCGCCCGACCTCGCGGACGCGACAGCTCGCGAAGGAGCGTCTGCATGTCATCGAAGCGGTCATCTGGGTGCACGCTCAGCCCGCGCAGCACCAGCGCTCGCAGCCACCGCGGGACCGAAGCTCGTTGTTCCGCCTCGTCGACCCCCTTGCTCATCGCCATCACGTGCGCGGCCAACGTCCGACCTTGGAATGGACGCACGCCGAACAAGGCCTCGTACAGCGTGACGCAGAAGCTGAACTGATCGGCGCGAGCATCGATCGGCTGGGCGCCGATCTGCTCCGGGGACATGTACGCCAGCGTCCCTACCACCCGGCCTGGCTGCGTCAGGTGTGCAATTCCCCGTCGCGACCCCGATCCGAGACCGTGCCCGACCGAGGCTCCCGAGGCACTCGCCGTGGCATCGTTCATCGGGTGCAACGACGAGCCGACGGAGTCGTCCACGGTGGCGCCCGGGCGGGCTAGCCCAAAGTCGAGGACCCGTACACGCCGGTCGTGGCCCACGAGCACGTTGTCGGGCTTGAAGTCGCGGTGGGTCAGCCCGGTCGCATGGGCGGCGGCCAGACCCTGACCCGCCGCGAGCATGACCGGCAAGACCTCTGCCCACGGCCGGACAGGGGCCCCCTCGGGGGTCTCGCTGAGCCACTCGCGCAGCGTCACGCCGTCGACCAACTCCATCACCAGATAGACGTGACCATCGTGGACCCCCGCGTCGTGGATCTGCACGACGTTGGGATGGCTCAGCCGCGCGAGCACCTGGGCCTCCCGCAGCAGTCGCTCCTGCGCGGAAGGGTCGTCGGCCCGCTCGCGCAGCAACAGCTTGAGGGCAACCTCGCGATCGAGTTGCTCGTCGTAGGCGATGTAGACCTCACCCATGCCGCCCCGACCAAGGCGTCGCAGCAACTCGAAGCGGCCCACCCTCACGGGCTCCGCCCCCACGTCGGGAAACAGCGCGGCGTGGATGCTGCGCTCGATCACCTTGGACGCGGGTCCGTCGGACCTCGGCGCCGGGGCAGAGCCGAGCACGTTGGCCTCGCGCTGCGCGCTGCGGTCATCACCCACCGGTCGAGCATCGGTCCCCGCTCGCTCCTGCGCAATCGGTCGCCGCACGCGAGGGCGAATGCGCTCAGGTGCATCGACGACATCGACCGAGTCCGGCGAATCACCGTTCCGAGAGCGGTCGGATTCCTGCATCCGGAGGATAGTGACGGCCCAGAGCGTGCGGATTGCGACGACCCCCGAAAATCTCGCCGCGCTCGGGAACGACCACGCCTATCATCGTCAGCAGGCGTGACTTCTCAACCGACCACGGACGACACAGCCCTACTGCGGTCGTGGCAGTCTGGCGATCAGCATGCGGGCTCGACCTTGTTTCATCGCCACTACCCGAGCATCTTCCGCTTCTTTTTGAGCAAGGTACCCGAAGCAGCCGAAGATCTCGTGCAGCGCACCTTCCTCGGCTGCCTCGAGGCGGCGGACCGCTTCCGCGGCGATGCAAGCGTGCGTACCTTCCTGTTCAGCATCGCCCACAACACCCTTCGGCACCACTTGCGGGGGCGCCGTCGATCCGAACTCCCGCTCGATTCCGGGATGGCGTCCGCGGCCGAGCTTGCCCCCGGCCCCGCGACGGTGCTCGGGCGCAAGAAGGAGCAGCGCCTGCTCTTGCGAGCGCTGCGACACATCCCACTCGACCACCAGATCGTGCTCGAGCTCCACTACTGGGAGCACTGCAGCGCCACACAGATCGCCCAGATCACGGGCATCCCCGCAGGGACGATCAAGACCCGTATCCGTCGAGGCCGCCAGCTTCTGCAGCACAAGATCACCGAGCTGGCCGAGACCCCGCAGCAGCGCACCAGCACCTTGGATGGCTTCGAGGAGTGGATCCGGGCCCTGCCCAGGGTCGACGACGCGCAGCCGGTCCAGTGACCTCGACGACCGCTGCGGCTCATGAAACACAAAAGCCACCCTCCACCATCGCTCGCGACGGTCCGAGGGGCCGTGTGTGGCGCAACCGTTTGTAGGTTTGAAGGATTTCCGGCTTCGGTCCGCGGGGTATGGCCCTCGCCCGCAGGAGCGAGCCGAACCTGACACCGGCTCGGGCCCGACGCTACGCGCCGAGCTTCCCTCGACTCCAGCCGGCGGGCAGCGCCGACGTGCAGTAGCCCGCTAGCGTAGGCGCACGATCGCGTAGCGGGCCCACAGCACCGACAATTGATCGCGGGCGGCCGGCCGTGACTCGATCAGGGTCGACAGCCTCTGCTCGAGTATGGCAGCGCAGGTCGAACAATGACGACCTTGCATGGCCCAGGCCGCGAGCCAAGCCATGGTCACACGTGCGTCGGGGTCGGTGACGGCGAAGGCCTTCGCAATGCGCTCGGCAACGGAGACCTCTCCTTTCCCCAACCGGGCGGCGTGCATCGCCGCGACCTCGCGCGCGAACCACGGTGCATTGTCGTCGCCCACGATAGTCAGCAGGCACTCGCGGTTGCCTCCGCAGCGCTGCACCAGCTCGATGCCCGGTACCCACGGACGCATCCCCGCCGCGACCTCGGGTGACGATTGGGAGGCCTGCTCGATCGCGGCCTCGATGGTGTCGATCCGCTCGTGATCGGACGCCAGCACCGCGAAACGGGCCGCCTCCCATCGGATCTCGTCGATGAAGCGAGGGCTGCTGACGAGGTCCGGGTGGTACGAGCCGTGCTCGATCACCCCGGCGAGACAAGCGGTGGCCCGTGCGCCCCCAATGCGACCGAGCGCCTCGACGATGCTGAACAGCTCTCCCGGGTGGCGCGAAGCGGTGGCACACGTACACAGCGTCGCGACGGCCCGGTCATCGGCAATGAGGCCCAGCGCGTTGGCAATCACGGCTCGGGCCGAGACCTGCGGGTCATCGATCTTTGCCCCGCACTCGCCTTCGGGCCAGGCCGCCAGCAATCCCCGCACCGCGCGAGGTGAACCGACGGTACCCAGGATGCTCGCGGCGGCGAGCGTGACACCGTCTTGCGACAACCCGTGCTCGGCCGCCAGCGCCTGCACCCGTGCGTCGCGCCCCGCGAGCATCTCGAGCGTCGGCTCCACCGCAGGCTCCCCCATCTCGGCGAGCGCCGCCTTGACCCTCTCGCCAATGCTCCGCGTGCTTGGAGCGTCGGGAATACGGAACATCGCCGCAAGCAGAGCCGGGGCCGACCGAGGATCGCCGATTCTGCCCAGCGCCCCACCACCTCCCGATGGACGATTACCGGATGCTCGCCGGGCGACAGCTCGAGCAGCTGCATCATCCGCGGGACGACGGCCGCACCTCCGACGATACCGAGAACCTCGACCATGCGCGCACGCACGGTCCCCGGCCGCTCGCCTCCGTCGTTGATGGGGTCATCCAACAGCGCGTCGAGGCGCTGCAGCAGCACGGGGGCCAACGCGGTGGGCCGCGCCTCCTCCACCCCGTCGAGCGCCAAGGTCGTCTGGGCGTAGCTGGCCGCGGAGCCATCGAGCCCAATCGCTCGTTCCCACACCGGAGCGCCAGTGGGATGGCCCAGGACCAGGCACAAGCGCAGCATCGTCAGACGATGGGTGGGCGCGTCGCCCCAGATCTCGACCATGACCGGCGCCATGGCCTCGCCCAGGACACGGCGGCCGGGCTCGTCGGTCGCCGCCTCGATGTGCGCCGCCAGCCCCTTGAGGCCCTCGGCGCGCGTCTGCGGATCGCGGAGGCGATCGAGGTCGGCCGTGACCGCGTCATCGATCGTGCGAGCGGTGGCGACCGGCGTGGCCGAGGGCGGGGGCGACTGCGACGCCGAGGGACGACACCCCAGCTGTGCAGATACAGCCAACCCGAGCAACAACCACAGCGTGCGACCGAGGACCATGCTCACGGACCTTACCCGAGTTGGTGTGCACGGATGCACAC
>JAHZJA010000215.1 GCA_022601155.1 Deltaproteobacteria bacterium
CCCCACAGCGGATGGGAAGCCGAGCACGCGACCGACACCTGTCAACCTCGCCCTCGGAGAAGCGAGCGATGTTTGATTGCATTGCGCGACGCAGTCGCTCGGAAACGACGGCGGGAGCCCGGTGCGCTGGTACGGCGACGTGCCGTCGTACCAACGCGGATGGTCGAGGATGAAGTCGAACAGCGCCTCGAACGGCGGGGGATCCCCGGGCTGGTCGGGAGGAGGCACGCCGGGGCCGCCGGTGTGCTCGCACTCGACCACGAAGTGCGCGTCTGCTCGTAGGTGCTCGATGTAGTTGAGCGATGCGGCGTGGAAAGTCGAAGATCGGTTGATCGCTCGGGCCACCCCACAGCACCCGCGAGGCGAAGCGGTGTGGCGAGGTCATCCAGGGCCACCACACGCCGCCCAGCTCGGTGGGATAGCCACCCGACAGGGTGAGATTGGACGACAGAGACTCGTGCCAGCGGGTATTTGTCCTCCGATCTTCACGGTCAGACAGTCGCGACGACGCTCGATTGGGCAAGTTGCCCCGTCTTCGCGGTGGGAACCGGGCATCGTGCTAGCGTGATCGGCGATGCGAGGCTGGGCATTGGGGACGATGGGGCTGGCGCTTGCGTGCGGGCCCGCCGTCTCGGTCGACACGGCGTCGGCGGGCGGTGCCTCGGGCGGGACGTTCTCGGACACTTTGCCCCCGCTGACATCGACGACGCAGTCGGGCCCGGGTGGCACCGCGGCCGCCGATGACGACAGCACCACGTTTCCGGGGCAGATCTTCGACGTGGGTGGCCTGGGGACGGGGCCTCCTACCGACGAGCCGTGCAACAGGGGCTGGCAGGTCGATGCGCTCCATCCGGTGGTGGTGATGGTGGTCGATGGATCGAGCACCATGGTCACGGCCATGGTCGACCACGACGCCGACCCGCTCACCGAGCCCACGTCGCGGTGGTTTGCGGTTCGTTCCGCCCTGGAGCAGTCGCTGTGGGATTGGGATGCGACCCACGACGTCGGTGCGGTGCGGTTTCCTGCGGCGGCCAGCGCCCCGCCTGACCGCGGCGCATGCGATCCCGACGTCGACCTGGCGGTGCCACAGGAGCTCGGGGCGAGCGTCGTACTCGAGACCCTCCCCGAAGCCGACGACTCGATGCTGGCGGGGGCAACACCGCTGCGTGGCGCGCTGGAGAGTGCGTGGGGGCTGCTGCGGATCGTCGAGCCCGGTCCCTCGCGGCTGGTGGTGGTGGTGACCGACGGGGCTCCCAACTGCACACCAGGGTTGATGCCCCCCGCTTCGTTCGACGAGGTCGACGCGCAGGTCGAGGTCCTGGTGGCCGACATGGCGGCCGACGAGATCGGTGTCGCGGTGATATCGGTCGATGTTCCCGACGCGCTGCGGGGCGGCGTGGACGGTGAACCCGTGGCCAACCCCACCGCGGTGCTGGACGGCATCGCGGCCGCAGGCGGACTGTACGGGGCGGCGTTCGACGGCGCCGACACGGAGGCGCTCATCCTTGGGCTGACGTTGATTCGCAGCACGACGCTCAGTCGGCGGCTGCGGATTCCCGATCCCTCCTACGGTTGGTACGAGATCGAGGTGGACGGGGTGGTGTGGCAGCAGGTGTCCGATTGCACCCAAGAAGATGGCTTCGTGTTCGTGGCTACGGAGGCCATGGGGGAGCGCCGGGATGTGGTCGAGATGTGTGGCGCCGCCGCTGGTGCGCTGGAGCGGACCGGCACTGCGACGATCTATCCGGTGTGTGTCATTGCCGAGTAGCGAACCCTCGTGGCCAGGGGGGCCTGCGGCGGCGTCGAGGCTGACCCCGCGGTCCACCTCGAGTCGAGCCGCATGACCTTCGGGCCGAAGGGAATCGCCGAACGGCTACGCGTCGATCGCAAGGGCGGGCCCGTGGTGTCGCCGCTTCAGTGGACCTGGGCCTCGTGCTCGGTCACCCACGCACCGATCGTCTCGATGTGGGTCTCGACGGGGCGCTGGGAGCTGTTCATGTCGGCGAGAGCCAGCCGGCCCAGGCTCACGGCTCGGGGGCGCTGCCCCGCATCCCACAGCGCCAGAGCACACGCGAAGCGCAGGGAGCCCGCGGCCGCAGGCTCGGCCGTTCGTTGCTCGAGCGCGGCGAGGCCCCGCTCCACGTACGGCAAGGCCTGGTTGGGCTGCTCGAGCGCGAGGTGGTTTTGGATCAGCGTGGCCATGGTGAACACCAGGCCGGGGGCCTGGTCCCCTTGGCTGAGCTCGAAGATCCGCGCGGCCTCCCGCAGGTGGGGGAGCGACCGTTCGTAGTCGCCACCGAGGAACACCAAGGTACCCAGATCGTTGCGCACCCACCCCACCGACGGGTGGTCGGGTCCGCGGTGCTGGACCATCAGCTCGATCGAGCGTTCGAGGGTCTGCCGGGCGGCCTGTTCGTCGCCCTTGGACCGTTGCAAGATGCCCAGGTTGTGCAGCAGGGTCGCGATGCCTTCCGCCTGGGGTCCGTTGATCTCGGTGTTGATCTCGATGGCGCGCCGGATGGCCTCCTCCGACTCGTCCAGTCGCCCCAGCTGGCGCAGGCTGGAGCCGAGGTTCCCGAGGATCTTGGCCACGCGAGGGTGTTCGGGGCCCAGCACGGTCTCGAGCTCGTCCCGCGCGATGCTGAACTGCTCCACCGATTCCTCGTAGCGACCACGACGCGACAGCACCACGGCCAGCATCTCCCGGGCACTGGCGCGGGTGGAGGACAGCGAGCGGTCCTCGCCTGGGATGTCCAGCACCTGCTGCAGGTGGGACTGCGCGGCCTCGAAGTCCCCCGCCTGGAGATGGGCGCTACCGGTCGCGCGTAAAAGGCGGGCACGCAGCGCGGAGGGGGGATCGTCGA
>JAHZJA010000216.1 GCA_022601155.1 Deltaproteobacteria bacterium
CACATCGACCTGAAGATCCGCATCCTCGGCGGGGGTCATCAGCGCGGCGCTCCAGGCCGCCGACCGACCGTGTTGAACGAGTCGTACGACCGAGCGGCTGTTGATGATCCCCTGCACTCGTTCGTCCGCAGCGCCATCCCGCTGGCCCTGTTCCGAGTCCCGCGAGAGCACGCGACCGATGACCTGCTCGAGGGCGTCGCCGGATGCATCGCTGGCCGCCGACCGCACCAGGGCTTCGGGAACGCCGGGATCTCCGTAGGCGCCGTCGAGCTCGCTGAGCTGCTTCCGATAGGTCTGCTCGAACTCTCGGAGGTAGCTCGGCAACCCCGCTTGCTGCTCGAAGGCCCGCGACATCGCCTCCCAGCCCGCTCGATCGTCGGTGTCGTCGTCGGGGGCACCACGCCGATGGTGCTCCGACGTTCGCGCGATGTCCTCGGACACCGCCGTCTCCATCGCGGCCAGCAGGGACGCCATCGTGGCTCGCTCGGCAGGTCGACGTTCGACGAGGCCTGCGATCATCACGGGAAGGCCGACGGTCACCCGTGTGAGGCGAAGCCGTGGCGCCGGGAGTCCGCGCAGCAGCTCGTGCTGCTGGTACATGCACGCGATGCGCAGCGCCTCGCTGTCGGCCACGCTCCGCGCACGCGCAACGCTCGACACGAGCGCCGCGAGCACCTCGGACAGTCTTGGCTTGGGTTTTCGATCCAAGGTACCGCGCTAGGGATCGTTCGTCATGATTGCGGGGGCCCAGGACGGAAGCCCGCGAAGTCTCGAGACCAACGGCGCCAAGGACCGGCCAGCCATCACGGCGTGACTGGGGCTGGAGTGCCGCCCGCCTCTTGCCGCTTGAGCTCCAGGGCCGTGCCCACGGGCATGGCGGGCTCGATCACCGGGTCCACGCTACTGATGCCAAAGGCCTGGCCGCCCCCACTACCGGTTACCTCCCCGTAGGTCGCAGTGCGAATTGTGCCGCCATAAACGAAAGTCACAGCGGTTGGGGGGGTAACCTCGAGCCCCGTGGCCTCGTCGGTGACATAGGCGCCGGCGCTCCCGCTACGGACCCGGACCTTGTAGACGGGCAATCCCTTGTTTTCCTTGATGGTGTTCTCGAGCAGCGTGAGCAGTCGGTCGGTACCCGAGGGAATCTCGGCCGCGCCGGCCTCCACCATCACACTCATCTCGAACGTGCGCTCCGCTCGCTCGCTCGTCACCGTTTTCTGCTGGTAAGAATAGTTGGTCGACATCGACGCAGACACGAACCAGAAATCCGCGCTGGCCGTCGCCTCCGTCTCGATCCCCACCGTCGACTCCACCGTCTGGGTGTTGACCGAGTTGATCCGAGCATTGAACTCCAACGAAGCTCGCTCGATGACCATGTAGGGAATCGGGAGCATCGTCAGGAACGGCACCGTGAGCCTGAACTCCTTGTCGGCTCCGTCCTCGTTCCTCTTGTTGTACTTGAAGTCGACGTTTCGGGCCCTGCCGTTCTCGTCGAAGCCGACCTCTCGGATGAAGTTGGCCGTGGTAATCGCCGACTTCGCCTGCGCCTGTACGATCGCGTTCAGCGGACCACCGATCAGGTTGTTGAAGTCGAGCGTTGCGATCTCGTTGCCAGAAACGGGCATGATGCAGATCCTTTGGGTAGGGCGTTAGCGCGTTAGGGCGCCGTGGGGGTGTGCTTGAGGACGAGCGGGGTACCTGCGCTGATCTCGGAGGACGGACCAGGAACGTCTCCCGCCCCCCCTTCCTCGGTGTACGTGACACCGGTCAACGTCTTGTCGTTCTTGGAGAACGACCCCGAATAGCTTGTCGGCCCGACGTTGAACGTCACGATGGCATCCTGCTCGAGAGCATCGAACACGTCCACCTCGGCTTCGATGGCCAGAACCCCGCTCCCTGCCTCAGCGTTCGATACCACCGTCACCGAGTAGACGGAGTCACCTTCGACCTCCTCGATGGCGGTCTCGATCACCGTCAGGAGTCGATCGGCGCCAGCTGGCATCTCTCCGCCTCGAGCCTGGACGGCGATCTTCATGTCGAAGGTGCGCTCTGCCGTCTCCCCCCCAGCGGTCGTCTTCTTGTAGGAGAAGCTGGACTTGAGCGACGCGCTCGTTCTCCAAAACCCCCCGCTCCCCTCCGTCTCCACGTTTCGGTTGACCTCGGAATCGAGCGTCGACTCCGTCTTCGAGGTGATACGTGCGTTGAACTCGAGCGTGGCGCTCTGAATGGCGATGTAGGGGATCGGGAGCATCGCCAAGAACGGCACGGTCAGTGAAAACGATCGATCCTGACCATTGTCATCTTTCCGACTAAACGCAACCTCGGTGTAGATTGCGTCACCATTCTGGTCGAAACCGACCTCCTGGATGAAGTTGGCCGTCGCTATACCCGACTTCGCCTGCGCCTCGACTATGGCGTTTAGGGGGCCGCCAATGAGGTTGGAGAAGTCCAACGTCGCAATTTCGTTACCACTGACAGGCATGAAGTTCCCTTCCTAGTCGGGATGTCACGATCCCAGAGGATTTGTATACTCCCACCAGGGTGGCGAGCGTTAGTCGATTCCCAAATTCAATTATTTTTTGCAAGTGATTTTACACACGCAATAACCGGCATTTTCTAAGTGTTTCAACAATCGGGAAAGTCATGCGACATCGCAGGAGGCACTAATTGTAGAACTTCGGAGAACGACAACGGTTCGATATCGCCCCTATCCAAGACCCCTCGAACTATCGCAACTCGGAACACAAGCAAACTTTCACCTCCCGATGAGGGAGCCGGGGCCGGTACCCGGGCTTTGTCGACATCGAGACAATTGGACAGATCCAGATCTTCTCCGATCGATTTCGCCCGGGCCGCCGACCGACCTTGGCCCCACACTCCAGTGTTTGGACCCGAGCTGCGCCCCATGCTCGCCATCGGTTGACATCAGCGATCAAGCGGGACCGACCGTGATCGGTGCGGATCCGCGCCTGTGGCTCGTAGTGTTCGACCTCACTCGTACAGTCGGCGATTTCACTGGGATTGCGGCGATGAAGTGGTGCTCATCGTCGAGGCGGGGTCGTCGGGCAGTGCGAAGCTGACGGCCTGCCCAAGGAAGATGGGACCTGGGCGTTCCGACTCTCCTCCACGAGCACAGGCTCTCGCGGCCCGCAGCTTCGCGTCGTGCAGCCGCCAGGATCCGAGTCCGGCTCGTGCTCCACGAAGGCTCCATGGCCGACATGCCCGGTTGCGTCGATGGCACTGCCCACAATCGGCGGTTCCGCCGCAGTCGCTGCGGACGCAGCCTCGACCGGTACACGGCGGTCGCGGCCCGGCAACGAGACACTGTCGAGGGCCTCGCGCTTTCACACTGTCAACCATCAGAACGCTGTTCAGCGGTCATTAGAAGGCGGAATCGCACCGAAGACGATCGAGCCCACGACACGACCCACCGCGGGGAGTCGAGGAAAATCGACGGATGGTTCCATCGCGGAAAAATTGGACCACACTCAAACCCGGATCGAGTTCCGCTGGGTAGCCCGGAGCGCTCGAGACGACTGTCATGCATCGCGGGTATGTGGAGCGCTCGTCTCGGCCCGAGGAGACCACACGAGAGCCGGTCGTGTTCGGCCCCGACTGCGGCGCCGCCGAGCTGGAGCTGGTGCAGGGGCCACGCCCCGGGCGGCGGTTCGCGCTGTGCCGGCGATCGACCGTCATCGGCAAGAGCGGTGCCGCCGACCTGCAGTTGGTCGCGCACGGGATGTCGCGGCTCCATGCCAAGGTGCTGCTGCTCGACGACGGGCCCACCGTCGCGGTGAACATCGTCGACCTCGGCTCGACCAACGGCACCTTCCTCAACCGGCGGCGCATCGACATGGCCCTGATGCGCGACGGCGATCGTCTGCAGCTGGGGGCCCACGTGACGCTGGTGCTGTCGCGTCGCCGGGCGGCACTCGCCGAGCCCGACGATGCCGTGGTGCTGACGCCCCGGCAGCTCGAGGTGGCGCGGCTGGTCGCGGCCGGGGCCCGCAACGCCGAGGTCGCCCGGACACTCGAGGTCTCGCCCCGGACTGTCAGCGGTCACCTCGAGCGAATCTACGAGGCACTGGGCATGGGCTCACGCGCCGAGCTGACGCGCTGGCTGGTCGAGCAGGATCTCCACGTCGAGCCCGCCCGCTGATTTGCACATGGCGGATGACCATCGGCAGGCCGATCCTGGGCCCGAGGACCCCACGACGGGCCGAGGCGGGGAGGCGCAGCTCGATCCGCCGCCGGACGGTGAGGTTCGATGCGGGCAACGCATCGGGCGGTACATCCTCGGGCATCGTCGTGGGATGGGTGGAGGCGGGGTGGTGTACGCGGCCTACGATGAAGCGCTCGACCGTCGGGTCGCGGTCAAGGTGTTGTGGCCGGGAGCCGACGACGCCGAGGCGCGGGCCCGGGAGGCGCAGGCCATCGCCGAGCTCCGCCACCCCAACATCGTGACCGTGTTCGATGCGGGGGTCGATCGCGGGCGCTCCTTTGTGGTGATGGAGTTGGTCGACGGCGACTCGCTGCGGCAGTGGCTCGCAGAGCATCGGCCCGGCCCAGCCCAGATCATCGCCGTGTTGATGCAGGCGGCGCGCGGCTTGGCCCACGCCCACCACCATGGCTTTGTCCACCGCGACTTCAAGCTCGACAACGTGCTGATCGATCGCCGCGGTCGAGTGCTGGTGGTCGACTTCGGGCTGGCCTCGCGGCCCGTCGATGGTCCCCGTCCGCCGGAGGTGGGAACCCCCGCGTACATGGCTGTCGAGCAGCACGAGGGCGGGGTGGTCGGCCCGGCCGCGGATCAGTTCGCGCTGTGCGTGGCGTTGTTCCGGTCGCTGCACGGTGTGTACCCGTTCGGCGGGCAGTCCTCCGAGGAGCGACTGGCGGCCAAGCGCGGGCAACCCTCCCCCACCCTGGCGTCCGACCGGCTCCCCGCACGCGTGCAGCTCGCGATCGCCCGGGGGCTGCGCCCGCGGCCCGAGGATCGCTTTGCCTCGGTCGATGCCCTCATCGTCGCCATCGAAGGATCCAGGCCCCAGCGTCGGCGCTGGTTGGGCGTGGCCGCGGTGCTCGTCGGAATGGGAGCACTGATGCCCGCCATCCTGGAGACCGAGTCCGTGGTGTGTCCGGACATGCCTGCGCCGTGGTCTCGTCGTGATGCGGTACGCATGCATCGAGCGCTGCGTGACAGCGGAGCCGAGTACGCGGTGTCCACGGGGGCACCGGTAGACCAGCTGCTGTCGTCCTACGCGGCGCAGTGGACCCGGACCAGCAACAAGGTGTGCGCGGCCCGTCGTCATGGGCCCGCATTCACCCGCACCGCCCTCGATGCAATCGACGGGTGCCTGCGGCGCTCACGACTGGAGGTCGAAGCGTTGGCCACCGTGCTCGCGCGAGCGGGACCGCCGGTGGTGGAGCACGCGGTCCGGGCCGCCGAGTCGCTGCCGCATCCGGCCGACTGCTGGCGACACCCTCGACCGCAGGACGACGGCGACGATCCGGCGTGGCGGCGTCTGGAGGTCACGCTGGCTCAGGCCAAGGCTCACGGCATCGCCGGGATGTTCGAGACCTCGGTCGAGCTGGCCCGCCGGGCGCAGCAGATTGCCGCGTCGGCATCGGTCCCCGCCGTGGAGGCCCGCGCCAACCTGCTGCGTGGGCGGGCCCACATCGAGTTGGCCCAGCTCGAGCGTGGGCGGCGAGCGCTCGAGGCCGCCTTCTATGGCGCCCTGGAGCTCGGGGATGACGACACGGCTCGGGACGCCGCGGTCGATCTGCTGCGGGTGGCTGTGCATCATCAACCCGACCCCACCGCCGCCGAGCGCTGGGACCGTTCGGCGCAGGCACTGCTGCGACGCGCTCCCCCGTACGGTGAGGCCAAGGCGCGGCTGCTACGAGCGCGGGCCGATCACGCCATCGAGACCGGAGATCCAGACCGGTGCCTGGCGTTGCACCACGAGGCCCTGGCCATCCTCCGCCAGGGGGGACGTCCCTCGCTCGCGCTGGCCGAGTCGCTCGAGGGCATCGGTCGTGCCCAGCTGTACACCGGCCACTTCGAGCCCGCGCTCACGCTGTTCGGGGAGGCCCTCGTGCTGCGCCAGCGGCTGCTGGGGCCCGGCCACCCCTGGCTGGCCCTCGCCCACAACAACTACGGCATCGCGCTGGCGCTCGCAGGCCAGCAGGACGAGGCTCAGTCCCAGCTGGAGGCGGGCCTCGAGATCCTGGAGGCTTCGCTGGGTGCGGAACATCCCCGCGTGGGTCGAGCGCGGGTCAACCTCGGGCGGTTCGCGCTCGCCCGAGGAGAGTCGGCCGTCGCGGCCGCGCAGCTGCGGCAGGCCGCGACGATCTTGATGGACACCCAGGGCCCGCAGCACCGCGACACGATCGTGGCGCGCGGTCTCCTGGTGGATGCGCTGCGCCGCGAGGGTCACACGACGCAGGCCGTCACCCTGGCGCGGACGGTGCTCGCCGAGGCACGGCGTGACCGTTGGCCCACCCAAGAGCAGATCGTGCTCTACGGGACCCTGGGCGTCGCGCTGGCGGTTGCGGGCGATGACGACGGTGCCCTGTCGGCGCTCGCCGAGGCCCGGGGCCGCGTCGAGCTGAGTGCTGCTCACCAGCGTTTCGGCGCGCAGCTCGAGTACTGGGTCGCATGGGTGTGGCTGCGCCAGGGGCACGACGACAAAGCCCGACGCCTCGCGGAGCAGGCCTGGGACCGGGAGTTACCCGCCGACGTCCGCAGCATGCTGGCGCTGTTGCGGGCCAGGATCGCGAGCCGTCGCGGTCGTCACGATCAGGCGCGACAGCTCGCCCAGCGTGCCTACGACGAGCTGCCGTCGTGGGGGAGAGCCGACCGGCGTCGGCGCGCCGAGATCGAAGCTTGGATCGATCGACTGGCGGCCCCGCCCGGGCTCGCGCCCGGGCCCCCGATCCCCGATTCGGGGGCGGGCTGGAGATAGCGTCGGGTCAGATGCAATCGGGCAGGAACGGATCAGGCTCCGGACCCTCGACCGCGCAGGCGCCCTCACAGCTGTCGTAGAAGTTGCCCATCACGGCCGACGTGCTCCCGCACGCGCCTCCGATCGCGCCGATCACCGCCAGGCACGCCGGGGCGGTGATCGGACCGCCTGCGCACACCGACAGGGCCGCAATGGCGGCGAGGCAGGCGACCGATCCCCCGACGATTGCACCCACCTGAAACAGGCAGTTCACACACGACGCGCTCGCCCGGAACGCGGTGTCCTCCGCGGTGAGGGCGAGCTCCGCCAGATCGCCCTGGACGACCGAAAACCGGCCCAGAGAGTCGAGCAGCTGGCGACCGTCCTCGCTCGCGAAGAAATCTGACTCCAGCGCGGGCACGAACTCTCCGGGCGGCAGGCCCTCGAAGCCGTAGACCATCAGTCCCGCGGGATCTTCGACCACGAGCCGGAGCGACACCACGTGGCCGCGAATCGTCCCGGTGACCTGCAGGACGTGTTGTCCCTCATCGTCGACCTTGAGCCGCATGTGCCCGTCGAACGCGAAGTCCTCGTCGTTCAGGGTCATCGCGACGTAGGGCTCGCCGTCCTCGTCGAAGTAGCCCTCGGCGTGGAGCCGAGAGACGGCCTTGCCTTGGAGGTCCAGGCCGACGAGGTCGATGGGATTGTCGCCCTCGGCGGGAATTCGAACCTCGTAGGCGGAGCGGTCGGGGTCACTGTCCGGCGCGTCGATGACCGCGAGCAAGGTCGAGCCCTCCGACTCGGTGGCCTGGTCCTGCTTTGCCGTCGAGAGGGGCGCGTCGTCGGAGGTGGCGACGCAGTTGGTCGTCAATGCAAGTACCGTGATGATGCTCAGGGGACGAAGTAGGGTTTCCATGCGAGCCAGCATCGCGGCCCGCAACGATCGCGACCAGGGGGTGAACGACCCGCGACGACGCCGTTCGGGCTACGACCTCGGGCCATACGACCCCATGCGATGACGAAGGCCACGGCATGCGAGTCGATGTCGCGACCGAGCTTCGTCCAGTGGCGCATGCGGCCTGGACCTGCTGTGGCCGCAGCCCACAGCCAGGCCCCCATCCGCGATCCGGGTAGCCGCCCTCAACACGCGGGCGGAGGCTCGCACCACTGCTTGTGACACACCCGACAGTCGGTCCCCACGCAGTCGGGCATCTCCTGCCCAGGGCTCATGCACAGCATCCCACGGTGCAGGACGACCACTTCGTACGGTTCGCCTTCGAGCACTCCAACCAACTCGAACCCTCCACAGTCCGCAGTGCGCTCCAGCAACCATCCGTCGAAGTGAGCCAAGGGAAAGGGCTCGGCGTCGGGTGGAGCCGACAGGCGGAGGGTGTCTGCATCGACGGTCTCCCACGAAAGCGGCCACGACATCGTGGGCTCCGTCCCGCATCCGTCGAGCTGCTCCACCACGACCGTCCCGTCGTCCTCGAAGTGGTAGTGGAGCGTACTGTCGAGAAAGTCTCCGCCCTCCGGGCTGAGCGTCGAGAACGTCCCGAGCATCCATTGCTGGGGCTCGGGCGTGTCCACGATCCGAGGCCCGCACCCCGTCGGGACGGTCGCCGCCGTGACGAGCACGACGGCGACCTGCAGGCCTAGCCGCACTGAACCTGCCTCCGGGCGGTGGTGGCCGCCCCCCGAGCATCGCGGGCGGTGACCTCGACTGTATGCCCGGTGGTGAACACCATGGAGTCGACCGCAGGGCCGACGAGCACCCCGTCGACCTTCCAGCGCACATCGGCCAGGTCACCGTTGGGATCGGTCGCGACCGCGCCGAGCGTAACGGGCTCCCCGCAGGGAACCTGGGCCGGCGTCGTGATCACGACTTGAGGTGGCTGGTCGATGACAGTGGCGTCGCTGGCCCCGCCGAGCGTCAACCGGGCGGTCACCGCTGCAGTGCTGGCGTTGCAAGGGACGCTGACCGACAAGTCGAGATCGGCAACGAACCCACCGGCCTCGGCATCGAACACCACGGGGTCGCGATTGGGGCGGCGCACACTCACGGGCAACCCGTCGGCGAACACAGAGGCTTCAAAGATCAGCGCGCCGGCGGGGAACCGCTTGCTGACGCTGATGCCCTCGTCGGCCACCCCAAATGCCGGCTGCACCAGTGCCAGTGTCAGCTTGTCGAGCTCGACGTCAGCGACGGTCCCGTCCTCGCAGGCCAGCGTCACCTTCTGCGCCGCGACGGCCTCGACCTCCAGCGACCCCAGGTAAAACGGGCACGGTGCCTTGTCGTGGCCGTCGGTACATTCGGAGTAGCCCACGTTCCCGGTCAACCCGAAGTGATGGGCACCTGCGCTCGTCGTCAACTCGAGCTCACTGGTCGATTGCAGCGGCACCCGATACTCCTGTCCTTCGTATAGCACGGACGATGCGGGGCTCGGCCGCACAGGCACGGTACCGGCGAGGTACTCATCGAACGCCACATAGCACTCGGAGCCGAGGTCGCAGTTCAGCCCCTTGCCCTGGAGCTGGCCTTGCCCGTGGCGCTCGGACTGGCGCACCAGGTCGAACGCTTCGACTCCCGCCTTGAACGGCGTCGGCGGTCCGAACGCCCCAGGCTCGGCGCAGCCCGCGGTGATCCCCGGACGCCCGCGGAAGTGAGCCTCGCATGCTTGCACGCACATCTGCTCGACCGCGGCCAACTCGTGTGGGCGCGGATGGGCGGGGTCGTGCACGACGGCCGACGATGCCACCACCCGGAAGCCATCGACCAAGCCCGTTGCCCCGAGCACCTGCGGCACAGCCACGGGGTGCTCCACCCGGGCGTCCATGGGGCATTTGCCATTGACCGGCTCGACCGTGCATGAACTCTCCGTCACCCACATCGACTGCGACGTCTTGCAGGTGAACTCGGCGGGGAGATTGGGGCCCACCTGGACGTAGTGACCAACCGACGGCTTACCCTCGGTCGAGATCAAAAACAGCATGTAGTAGCCCGGAGGCGCGATGTTCTGCGCCAGGTTGAACGGCGCCGCCCCCTGGTCGGCTGGAGCGCTGATCGTCCACGACGCGCCACTGCCCACCGGGGTGGGCAGCTCGACGAATCGTTGGCTCATGTCGAAGCCATGCGTCGTCGACCCAAGTCGCACCAGCGTTGCCCGGGCGATGTCGACCCCGTTTTGGACCGTCACCTCGATGCTTCCGCCATACGTCATCGTACCGGGTGCAGTGATCACCGGGATCACCCCTGGCCCCTCGCCGTACTCGGGTTCGAAGTATTCCGCAGTACGCTGCTCCTCGAGCTGAATCCAGCTGAAATCGCGGTGGCCGCCCCCCATCGAGATCACCCGACCGTCGGGCACCAGCAGGGCGGTGGAGTGATACATCCGTGGATGCTCCTGCTCCCCGTGGGTCGTCCAACGCCCTCCGCACGCCGGATCCCAGATCTCGGCCTCCTTGGTCGCGTAGCATGCGTTGTTCTGTGGGCTGCAGGTGCCATCACCCACGGATGGTACCTGACAGTCTCCACCCTCATCGGGCACGGTTGGCGTGCACATCGAGGGATCGGCGAATCCTTCGGCGTCGGCACACGACTTGACGCAGCGCCCCGCGGGCCCACAGCTGGCACCGGCCATCACCGAGTCGCAGAACTCGTCCTCCGAGAGCGCGCCGTCGCCGACCGGGGTGGTGCAGGTCTCGTCGACCCACGCGCAGTTCGGCCGCGCGAGACAATCGTCCTGGTCTTCGATGCCCGAGGGGCAACTGCACACCACGCCAGACAGCAGCGAGCAGCCCCAATCTGGGGTGTGTGGGCTTCCCGTGCAGTAGGGATCGATGTCCGCCGTGAGATCGATGCACGCGGTGGGGCAGCCCATGATGCAGTCCACCCCGCTCACCGGGGTGCCGTCGATACTGCACGGGTTGTTGTGATGTTCGCCCGCACGCCCGTTGTCGCGGCTGTTGCCCCCGACCGCTACGACCCGTCCGTCCGGCAGCAGCACCAGGTTGTGGAAACGCCGAGCGTAGTTCGGCATCGCGGGGTCGTTGACGTCGGCCGGCTCCTCGAAGGCCGTGGGCGCGCCTGCGTAGCTGTTGGCCCCGTACTCGCTGAGGTCCACCCACTCGGCCGCGCGCCTGGCCCCCTGGTCATCATCTTGTCCGCCTGTCTTGAGAATCTTGCCCGGCTCGTACATCACCGCCGAGCCGCCCGGGATGTCGGAGGCAACCGTGTGAGCGTGCCACTTCCACTGGCCCGTATCGCTGTTGACCTCGGGCACCAGAATGCGCCCGTCGTCGAACGGCGAGCCCGCGCCCTCGGCCCCTGCGTAGAAGATGTCCCCGCTGGGGAGCAAGAACATGAACGGATAGTTCGGCATCCCTCCCGCGGGGAACGGAGCCGAGTCGATCGTCTCGATCGCATTGGGACCGGTGATACCGATGGCCCCCGCGGTGGGGTTGTAGATCTCGAGGATCGGCGGCTGCCTTGCGCTGCCGTCTTCGTTTGCGAACCCCCGCGACGTTCCCCCCGAAATGAGGACCCGCCCGTCTCCCAGGGAAGTGAGCGTGGGATACCAGCGGTCGTACGTCATCTTCGGCAGCGGATTGACCGAACCTCCATCCTCCCCCGCCCCGATCTCCCAACCGAACCCGCAGCCGCCGTTGAGCGCGCCCGAGGCGATGTCGGGATCGAACCGAAATAGATCGTTGAGGCCCCCTGCCGAGCCGCTACCGGTGACGTTGCCGCCGCCGACCAGCAGGCTGCCGTCGGCCAGGAGCGTCTCGCCCGAGCAGAACAGATCGGGAAAGCCCGACTGCTCGGTCCAGCACCACTCGGCTTCACCACAGATCTCGTCGTCCTCGGTTCGTACCTGCCATGTCGTCTGCGGCCCAACCGGATGCCACGTCATCGTCTCGGGAGCACTTCCGATGTCCCACAGCCGCTCATCGTGCTCGCCGTGGTAGACGAGCAGCTGGTTGGTCGGCAGGTGAGCGGCATGTACCGCGGTCAGGAAACAATGATGGGCCACCACCCCCCCGCCTCCACACATCGAGGCAAGCGTGTCGCCCTCGAACGAAGGCTCGCCGACATCGCTCCAGTCCTCTTGTTGGGGGCCCCAAGCGCCCTCCGAGGGCGGTAGCGAGTCGATGTCGCACCCGACGGTGTCGCCCCCGCTGGGAACCTCGTCATCGCCGGGGCACCCCAGCGCTGCGAGGGTCATCAGTATGGAAAGCTCGCGTCCCGGAACTCGTCTTCGTTGCACTCGTACACTCCAATATTGAGCAGGATCCGCCAAGTGGCGCACAACCACGTCGGCCCTGCGGGCCTTCGGGCACGATCTCCGGGCTGATTCATCAGCCACCATCGGCGCGCGGGACCAGCATGCGGGCCCTCGATGCGCGTGCGAACAGGACAGTCCACTCCGTACTAGCGAAGCGGCGTCTCGATCGTGGACGAGCAATCGGACCGTTTGCGATCCAGGGAAGGTTGCCGCGTGCTCGTCGGCACTTGCCGCCTCCGGCACCCCGCGGACCGCGAACGCCTCGCTGGCCGGTACGCTCCCGGGCCCGACGTCAGGGCATGGGCCCTTCGACCTCTACGCATCGGCATGCGGCACGTCGCCATGCCGGCCGGCCCTCGCGTCGAAATCGCTGAGATTGTCGCGAGCGCCAGCCATCGACCCTCCGGGCCGCCCGGCGACCCCGTTCATGACGTAGCGGATCCGTTGGTGTGCATACTCGCGCCCCTCGACCTCGCGAATCGAGCGAACTTGGGTCCGATATCGACCCGACGATTCGGGAGACCACGAGACCTCGGGGCGACGGCGAGCGCAAGGACTGGCCGTCCTCCGCTCGCTCGGCGCCATCCCGCAACGAGTCGCGGCCGCAGCTCCAGTCGAGCCAACCCGCAACAACGCAACACGAGGAAGAATTCGAAATGGCGGAGCGATGACGATGCGCGCGGCGTGCTCGGAGAGGCTCAGCGCAAGCGGCCCGACCGATTCGAGCGGCGTGACGGCCCGGTCGCGGTCCGGATCCTCCAGGGTCGACAGCGCGCGCGAGCCGAAAGTCGAGAACCCGTGCTGGCTCCGTGACCTATCCACGCTTCAGGCTGCTCGCCAGCGGGCATGAGCGAGACCGCTCGGCATCGGGCTCGATGTACGAGCGGGAGGTCCTCAAAGCAGTCGATCGGGCATCGAGGAGGGACAGCTCCAAAAGTACCGTTCCCCCCTGTTCATGACCGCAGATGTGAACCAAGGTTGGTGCCATGCGCATCGACACGACAGGCGGAGTGTTCGTTCGCTCCGAGACCACCGGGGGGCCCCAGATATGGATGCTCCACGGCTTCGGAGAGTCCAGCCTGTCGTTCCAACCCCTCTTGGAGAGCGAGCTGGCACGATTCGGGTTGTTCGCGCTGGACCTGCCCGGATTCGGTGTCAGTCCGGCCGCAGGCACCACGGTGGGGCTCGCTGAGGCTGCGAAGATCGTTGCGGGACTCATCGAGGAGCGAAGTCGTGGCGCCAAGGTTGGCCTGGTGGGCCACTCTCTGGGCTCGGCGATCGCAGTCGAGGTTGCGCATACGCTGGGGCAGCGGGTCCAGGGGCTGGTTTCCTTGGAGGGGAACCTGACCGAGGCCGATGCCTACTTCTCTGGGTTGGCCGCTGATTTCGACGACCCGAACGCGTTCAAGTCCGACTTCTTGGCCCGCGTCCGGACGATGGCCGTGCGCGGCAGCGACACACTGTGGCGGTACCACGCCAGCGTTACGTTCGCGGACGCGAAGGCTCTATGGGCGCTGGGGTGTGATGCGAAACGGGCGAGTCGGGACGACGCCCTTGGTGAGGCCTACCGCGCTGTGAAGTGCCCTTCGCTCTACTACTGGTCTCCCGAGAGCACCCCCCAGGCCACTCGAGACTATCTGGAGGCGCACGAGATTCGAGATCACTGTGACCATGGCGGGAATCACTGGTCGATGGTGGACCGCAGCGGTGAAGTGGCCAAGGTCTTGGGTTCGTTCTTCGACGAGTGTTTCGCCACGGGCATTGGTACCGTCGCATAGGAGCGAAACGACCGTACTGGGGCTGCCGCGAGCTCGTGGGCGCTGAAGTGCCCACCCATCGAGGGTCCGTCTTGTCGACGAGACCGAAGATGTAGACCTGCGGCCACCCGACGGATGGGACGACCTCGGGGCGCGCCTCGATCTGGCGAGGGATCCGAGGACAGTCGGACGCGCGAGGTCGGTCGGGCCCGCACCAGGTCGACGGTCCAAGATCCGGACTCACCTCCGCCCCGCGCGTGATCGGCATTGCCGTCGGCGGCAGTGGCGAGCCATGGCCGACTCCGCGCCTTCGAAGGACTGCGAGCTCTGAGGAGACCGACGGCGTTGCTCAGGCCGGATTGGCCCGCGCCTCGTCGATCATGGCGGCTCCGTCGTTGTCGCCGGCGTCGCGATAGGCATCAGCGAGACGGTCGAGCACGGTGTCGAGATCGACGTGGGGCCCGATATTGCCGAACAACTGCCGGGCCTCACTTGGATCTCCACCAAGAACATAGGCCTCAATCGCTTCGTTGAGCGCGACCTCGGCGAGTCGTCTTCCCCACCCACCGTCGAGCTCACCGGCGAGACGGGCGGCCCGGAAGAAGCCGCCGAGAGCATCGACGTCGCCGCCGCTGACCAGATGGCACATCCCGGTCCGATACGCGCCGTACGCGGTGGCCTCGGGCATGTTCCAGTCCTGCAGCTTCGCGTACAGCATCCTCGCATCCTCCCACTCACCCGCGTCGAACAGGTGATCGGCGAATGTCGCATAGACGTTGGGAATCAGTGGACTGGTGGGCTGCTCGCGAATCAGGCGAAGCAGCCGCTCCTGGCCCCGTTGTTCGTCCCCGGCTTGCAAGGACAAGACGGCCGAGTCGAACAACAGCTCGTCGAGGTGAGGGTATTGGTCGGCTGCGGGCACGCTCACGGCGGCCTCGAGCTCGGCGAGCGCGGCATCCAATGACGTGGCACGTTCGCGGTCGGCCGACATCGACAAGCTGAGCCCGATGCGGTGGTGCAGCTCGACCCAGCCCACATCCGCAGTGGAAAACTCGGCAAGGGCCCGACGCGCGGCGCCAACATCGGACGCCGGCTCTACGGCGTGGACATGAAGCAGCCGAAGGGGCTCGGTCTGAGATGCCCCCGCGTAGGCACTCGAGGTGGATGAAGACGACCGCTCGATCGCTCGGGCGTCGGGCTCGACTACGGTGTCTTCGTCCAAACCGTTGCACCCCGCGCACACAACGCACAACGCTCCCCAAGACAATCGGTTCAGATGCATCCGGGGCTTACTCGGAGCCCGCGGCTGAAATGTTCCGTGGGTTTTCGAATGGAGCAAACACCGCAATTTCAGACAGTTCCAAGCCACGCCCGCGCCTGGACCACGGGGGCCGTCGACGGGCTCAGTCAACCGACCGGAGGCTCGTTCGGCGTCGCAAGCCGAGCACCAGCATCCACGCCCACACCGCGACCCCATGTCGATGGGGCGACTGCGTGCACCCGCAGCCGGCATCGTCGCTGCCGTCGGCCATCGGCGGCGTGCTCCCCGTGGCCGAAGCCCCGCCTGTCGTCGGCGTCCCATCGTCGGCCGCGTCGTCACTCACCCCGCTGGTCATCGAGGGCGGGCCGGTCTGCGTCCCCGCATCGTCGGCCGTCCCCCCTGGATCGCCCGTATCGGTGCCCGAATCCCCCGAGCTTGGCGGGGGCTCGCCGAAGTCCATCGCAAGGCGCGAGCCCAGCTCCAGCAACCCCGCGAAGTTCTCCTCGCACGCGGGGATGATCTGCTCCTCGGGCAGGATGAAGCCACTACCGCCAGAGCCTCCGCGCAGCTCGACCGTCCACGCCAACGCCCCAATGTTGCCGTGCGCCCAGTCCTGCGCCAGGCCGCCCGAGGGATTGCCGACCCCGGGCTTGCCCGTGCCGTGCGACACCCCGTGCACCGCAGTGATCGCCTCCGCCATCGCCTCCGCCCACGACGACTCGACCCTCTCCTGCGGCCCCGGCTTTGGCGTGTACGCGAACGGATAGAGCACCACCGCGATCGGCGAGTGATAGTCGACGAACCCCACCACGTTGCGAGCTTCGACCATCGCCCGCACCGCCTCGGTCTCGGGCTCGGAGAATGCCGCCGTCCCGGGGAAGACCTCGCTGTTGGGGGGTGCCCCCGCCACACCCGTACCCCACATCGCGTCCCAGTTGCGGTTGAGGTCCACGCCCCCGCCGGGCCTTCGGTTCTTGCGCCAAAATCGGTCGACGTCCCACGAGTACTCGTAGCCATCGGGATTGACGACCGGCACCACCACCACGTCGAGGTTGTCGAGCAGCTCCACCACCTCGGGCTCACCGTCCTCCCAGCCGCGGGTCAGACCGTCGGCAATGCAGGTGGTGACCATCGGCGAGATCCACTCGCGGGCGTGCTGGGTGCCGATCACCACCAGCGTGGGTCGGCCATCGCCGCCATGTCCTATCGAGATCGCTTGGATCGCCCGACCTTCGATCGAGTCGCCGAGCGAGGCCACCTGCGCCATGGGGGACAGGGCGGCCAGCTCGTCGAGCCGCTGGTCGATCTGCGGCGTACGCCGGAAGGTCTGGAACCACGGATCGAACTCCACCGCCCACGGACTGGCCAGGGCGCCGCTCAACATCAGCGTGGGGAGCATCAAAGGCATCGCGAGCATCGTGGCATGCAGTCCTCCGTCGCCGGGACTCGATTGCACAGCGTGCGCGCCACCGCGTCCATCCGCAGCGGTCCGTGCCGTGCGATCGCCTACCGAACCCACGCCCAACCCAGTGACAGGCAAAAAATGCAACCATATGATTGCGCTCAACGGTCAGCGCATTCATCATGGGATCTGAACGCAGTCCCTGGCCGACCCCCAAGCCGACCGCCTCGAAGAGCCGATCGACCGCACCGCTTCCAACGCCCGGGTGCAGCCGACCAGGCAGTCAAGGCTGCACCACCCCGTGCGATAACATTCGGGCCCATGTCGAGAGCGAGAGCAGCGCAGCGCAAGCCGGCCGACGCCGCGCCCCTGTTCGCCGCCCTGGGCGACGCTACCCGTCTGCGTTTGCTCAAGCGGCTGTGTGCCGACGGGCCCGGCTCGATCGCACAGCTGAGCACCCACGCCCGCGTCTCCCGTCAGGCGATCACCAAGCACTTGGAGGTCCTCGATGCCGCAGGGCTGGTGCGAAGCCATCGAGAAGGTCGCGAGCGAATCTGGCGGCTGTGCCCCGACCGCCTCGACGACGCCCACGCGTTCCTCGACCGCATCAGCACCGAGTGGGACGAGGCGCTCGAGCGCCTGCGCGCGCTGGTCGAACGGTAGCCTGCGCGTGGCCGAGCGGTGACGGTTGCGGCCACCCATGCCGAACGCCGACGACGGCGTGCCAAAACGGCGCGCTCTCAGAGCTTTGCGGCGCCCTGCTCCTGCTCCTGCTCCTGCTCCTGCTCCTGCTCCTGCTCCATGGCCGCGAGTCCAACCCGCAACACGGCCTCGGCCTGCTCGATTCGTCCTTGTGCCTGCAGGCTCCTGGCAAGCTGCTGCCTGTAGCGGGCGGCCTTGGGATGCTCGGGGCCAAAGGCACGAACGTGGATCGACAACGCCTCACTGAAATAGGGCTCGGCCTCGGCCGGCCTCCCCGTTTCGAGCAGAAGGAACCCGAGGTTGTTGGCCGTTCTGGCGACAGCGGTGTGATCCGGGCCGAGGGCCCTGCGCAACAGGGCCAGCGCGGCTCGGTATTGCACCTCCGACTCGTCGTACTTCCCATGCCTGAGCAACACAGCGGCAAGGCTGTTTCGGGCGTACGCGATGTTGGGGTTGTCGGGTCCGAGCGCCTTGCTCGAGATCGCCAGCGCCGCCCGGGCGTGGGTTTCTGCCTCTTCGTACCTCTCCAGCTGTCCCAAGGCCACCGCGAGGTTGAGTCGCCCGACCCCAGTCCGCGGGTGCTCGGGTCCGAGGTTCTGGTTGCGCCAGGCCAGGGTGGCCCGTAGCTCTGCCACCGCCTGTTCGAACTCCCCCTGCTGGACCAGAGCGGCTGCGATGTTGGAGCGCGACTCGATCACGAACGGATGCTCCGGTCCCATGGTCTTGCGCTGCAGCTCGAGCACCCCTCGGAACTGGGCCAGGGCCACATCGAACTCCCCCTTGTCGTACAGCACGGAGGCAAGGGCTTGGCGTGTATGTGCGATGCCGTGAGTGTCGGGGACCGGCGCCTCCTGCTGCAGTTGGAGCGCTGCTCGGTGCTGCACCTCGGCTTCGTCGTACCGGCCCATATCGTTCAGCAAGATCCCATAGGCATTGCGGGAGTCTGCTTCCCAATCGGGATGCCCCTCCGACAGCCCTTTGGCCAGCCGCCAGTACTGGAGACCTTCTTCCGGACGCTTCTGCCCGTATCCAATGACATTCATCAGACCCAGTGCGGCCAAGACCATCGACTCGTGCTGCCTCCACGCCGAGGCGAGCTCGAGGGCCTCCAAGTATTCGGCCTCCGAAGCCTCGTACTTGCCCTGCCTGTCGAGCACGATACCGCGCTGGAGTGCCATATCGATGTAAATGGGCCCGTAGTCCACGTCCGCGAGAGCTTCGCGAGCCGCCTCGACCGCCTCGACCGCGCCATCGAACCGGCCTGCTCGTTCGAGAATATCGGCTCGGGCCAAGTGCATCCGGGCCGTATCGACGGCTTCGGCTTCCTGTGGCGACGGCGGATCGACCGCGGCTGCCAACATCTCGGTGTCTGCACATCGCGAGAGCGCAGGTAGGCCCGCGACGAGCTCGGGGGCCTTCTCCACCACCGGCACGTCGGCATCCGCCAACGTCTCCACCGTCGCTCGAAGGCCCTGCGCCGCCTGCTGCAGGCATCCCATCTTGAGATCCATCATATGAGGCGATTGCTCGCCGCGGACCGTCGTGGACTCGCATGCCTCGATATGCGCGGCAGTCCACTTGTCAGCATATACATCGAGCCCGAGACGCGTACTGTCCCACACTGCGGCCGAGTAGGAGGTGTCGATGCTCAAGACCTTGGCCTCCACCTCGGCCCGGCGGTCGTCGTCCCAGATCCCGGCCAGTGCACGCTCGGCCCCGCTACAGTGGTCGGTCGACGGATCGACCAATGCCAGCGTCGACAGTACGCCAACCCCCAACAGGCTCGCCCCTGCCATCAACCGTCGTCGTCGAACGCTGCGACGCGCGGGGTCGTACGACAGGGCGTCCAGCAGTGGTGCCATCGATGGCCAACGATCGTCGGGATGGGGCTGTAGCCCCCGCCGCAGCGCTTCGACGATTCGGCGAGGCACCGCCGGAGCCGAGTCTGGCCACGCGGGGGGGCCAGCGAGCTTGAGCTCGAGCATCTCCGCAGTGTTGAAGCTGATGAAGGGAAGCTCGCGAACGAGTGTATGCCAGAGCGCGACGCAGAAGCCGTACTGGTCGCTGCGTGCATCGACGGGTGTGGCTTGGTGCTGCTCGGGCGACATGTACGCGGGAGTGCCCATCACCATGCCAGGGAGGGTCAGCGATCTACGCGACGAGACACAGGCGGGCTCGCCGACCGCGGTCTCGTCGACTTCGTCGAGTTCGTCGAGCTCACCGTGTGCGACACATGCGAGGCCGAAGTCGACCACCTTGACCACGCCATCATCGCCACGCATGAGGTTGTGGGGCTTGAGATCGCGATGAATGATGCCGGCCTCGTGGGCGGCGGTGAGGCCTCGCCCTGCCTGTACGAACGCATCCAGCACATCCGGCCACGCGGGGTTTTCCTGCAGCCAGCGCGCCAGGTCCTGGCCACGGACGTGCTCCATTGCGAGGAACAGATCACCCTGACAATCGCCGACCTCGTGGATCGCGACCACGTTGGGGTGCGACAGCCGAGCCAGGGCCTGGGCCTCGAGTCGGAATCGCTGGCGGTCCTCCTCGGTCGGCAGCTGGCCATCGCGGAGGATCTTGACGGCGACCTTGCGATCGAGCTGTTCGTCATAGGCAGCGTAGACGGTGCCCATGCCTCCATCCCCGAGGTGATCGAGGATCGTGAAGCGACCGACACGCTGCGCCGTGGGCTTACGCTGCAACAAGCGACGCCACACCTCGGACTCGATGCGCCGATTCCAGGTGTTGGAGGCTTCGCCTCCCTCGTTCGAACCAGCCCAGGAGGCATCGGGATCCTCCGTCATGTTTGCGCGCTCGCCACGAGCATCGCAACCGCTCGTGACTTGTGGAGCGATGCTCCGGGCGTTGCTCCCAGCCGTGCGGCCATGGTCGGCCCTCGTGTGACTAAGTCCGTCAGCCATAATCCCTCTTACCAACATCAGACACCAGTCGGGGAGGGTCTTTCCGGAGGCGGTGGAGTCGCACAGTGATGCCGTTGCGCATCAGTTCGAGTCGCGGGTCAGGGCCCCCACGATCATGGGCGCTCGCCCTCAGCCGAGATGGGTCGTCTTGCCCCGGGGGCCCAAAACCCCGCGCCTGTCGGCATTGGACGACAGGCGCCTGCAACTACGAGAGGCGACTGCTCCTGCTCGATTGCAGAGTTGATGACCCTCCCAACCCCGAGTCGAAGCGCATCACGACGGCTTCATCATCGCAACTTCATCATCGCCACTTCATCATCGCTGCTTCATCGTCACCGTGGCGACTACACTCCCACGGCGACCCTCCCCGCTGCCCATCGCCACCCGTCCAAGGCCTTCGGAGATCCATCCTGTGTCACGGCAGCCTGTCAGCTCGGCCATCGTGAGCCCAGGGCCGAGAGCACGACCACGCCACCACCGGCCAAGACCCGTCTCGTTCCCAGTAGGCTCGCGCACAGGAAGGACGCCAGCCAGGGCCCTGCCACCCCCACCCCACTGCGCTGCGACGGTGTAGCACGACGACTCCCACTGTCCCCCGGCTCCCGACACGGCAGGACCTGTGGTCTGCGGGGCCGTCGAGGCGTTGCCTTCCAGGTTCGTCGAATTCGCGGTCGATACAGCGCACCCGGCGTGAGATCTCATCACCGCAACCCGCCCCAACCGACCGAGGATCGTGGGGCCACGCTGAATTCGAATCCGATCCCCCTGCCCTCCCCCGCTTGATGTCGGTGGTCGGGCTCTGTCGTCGTCCAAGCAGCTGCCCGGAGATCTGCTCGGAGCGGCATGTACCGCAGTCCGAATGCATCAACAGTGTCTGCGCTCCCATGGTGCTCGCCGCGGCCCGGAATCCCGGCCACAACGACCTGCGAGAGCCCGCCTCCGCGACTTGGAGGAGAGCCCCGTGCCATCCAAGCCCGCCACGCGGTCCGTACCGACACCACCATCCACGCGGCGACATACCGCCACCACCGGCCCGGGCGAGTAGAGTTCCGGCCGTCCGGATGGCGACCACGGTGTTCATGTTGCCTCCTGCATTTGCACATTTCGAACTGTAACTATCAACTTCAACGGCACACTCATCGACTTCAGCAAATGAGATGCACAAGCGCAGTCAGCCGTCGGAACAGCTCGTCTCAGACCAAGATCCTGAGCATATCGACACTCGACTCGTTGACCGTTCGACCATTGCCCCATGAATCGCCAAGACACGCCAAGTCGCGCCAAGAGACGCGCAACATGGCCCATCGATCTGGCGACATTCGTGTTCGTGTCTATCGCATGAGGTCGAATCCAGGGTGACACCACGACTTCGGTACCGGCCGCCGCTGCGTTGCTTTTCCTGAAATGATCGAGGCCGTTTCCCGCAACGATTGGTTTGGCGACCACACCCAACGGCCTCGCAGAAATCGACGTTTATGTAATTTATATTACAAAAATGGCCAGGGCGAACTCAGCATGGCTCTCTATCGCCATCAGAACACCGTTCAAGATAGCTAGGATCGAGCCGCCTACGAGGCGACGGCGGGCGGGATCTTTCTCGAGACCCTCACCATCGGGCCCGAAGCCGCGCTCCTTCGTTGGCGCGCGCCGCCGCCCTCGAGCCGTGGCTTCCTGCCCCCGAAGCCCTCGACGACCCCTCGAATCATGGCACCAAGTGGGTAGTCGAGCCCCCGAGTCATCATGGCATACGAGCGATGATGTCGATGTACGGCCGGGAGACAACTGGCGCCATACGGGCTCCCAGCAGGCGGTACGGGGCCGATCCGAACAATGAACGCGCTGTCACCACTCGAATATCTTCGCATGTGTGGTCGGAAAGATTCGGGCTTGGTGGAGTCTATGTTGCCGAGGCGCAAGCGTGCTCGCACGGACCATGACGACGACCTCCGGAGAGATCCAGCAAGGCGAGATCTTCCGAACGGCCCGTACTTGGAACTGTCAGATTCAAAGGGTGCGACCCAGTACAGACCACCAGGTCGCCAGGCACCGCGAGCCTTCGCTCGCCACGTACTCCGCAGAACCCAGCCCCGACTCCCATCACACTGTCGCTAACGGTTGCACAATGGACACAATCTCGACCCACACAAGTCACGCACATCTTGGTCGCCCGTCGATGCACAACGTGAACCCGTCGATGCGCAACGTGAACCCG
>JAHZJA010000217.1 GCA_022601155.1 Deltaproteobacteria bacterium
ACTTTCCCACGAACATGGTTTCGCGGCGGAGGAAAACCCGCCCGCTCCGGCGGTGAAAGATGCGGTCAAACTCGGCGAAATCATCACCACGAAAGAGGGGCTCGCCTGCGGTCGCTGTCACGATCTGGGGGATGTGCCCGCGGAGCTGCTGACCGAGACCGAAGATGCTCCGGTCGAGCCCGTGGCTCCGAGGCCGCGACGCCGGCGTTCGGCCGCGACCCCGGCCGAGGCCAAGCCGCGTGCGAAGTCGGGCCCGCACTCGCCCACGCGGCGGCTGGCCGAGCACCTCGACGGCGAGGCCAGCGACGTCAACGCGGAGATCACCGACCTCGGTACGGAGCGGCTGCCCTCGAAGCGTCGGCGCGATGGCTCGGAGATCTCGGCTGTCACCGATATCGGTCGTACTGGCTTCACCGAGCGTGTCGTGACCGAGCCCTCGCCGTCCGTGGCCGAGGATCCGGCCGCCGACGATCCGGTCTTCGCTCGAGACTCCACCTCCGACGACGGCGCGTTCGCGGTGGCCTCGCTCAGGGCCGCGGACTCGGGCACGGGCCCTTCACGCCGAGGGTGGGTGCTGCAGGCGATCGGGCTGGCGGCCCTGGTGGCGGTTGCCGCTGCGGTTGGTGCCCTGATGGCCCGGCCCAGCGGGGGGGCGGCGGTAGCCAAGCAGGCTCCGGTCGCAGTGCCACCGCCGGCCCAGCCCGCACGACTCGCCGACGTGGGTGCGCTCGCAGCGGGCGAGCCGTCCGCCGTACAGGCCCCCGCATCGGATGGGTCCTCCGGGGGCGGATCCACCACCGGAGGCGTGGAGGCTACGAGTACCGACGGGGCCGGAGGATCGACGGCTGGATCCGACAGTGGATCCGACGGCGGTTCCGAGACTGGTGCGGCCGCGGTGGTGAACATCCCCACGACTCCGCCACCTCCGCGTCGTGGAGCCCCGACGCCGCGTCGCAAGAAGACCGACGCGGCGGTGAAGAAGAAGCTCCGCCGGGAGATCCAGCGTCATTGTGTCGACGAGGTCTCCGGCTACCGGACCAAGATCGAGGGCTTCATCGGTGAGGGAGGGCGGGTGACGGGAGTGCGGATCATCGACGGTCCGAGTGCGGCGCGCGGCTGCATCAAGGGCTTGGTCGAGGCACGACGCTTTCCCCCGGGCGAGCTGCGCAACCTCGATCTCACGGTCACCCTGTAGGGGACCGGCGTGCAGCCCGAGTGCATGCGACCCGGCCGCGGCATGCGTTTGATCGTGTGGTGAGGTTGGCAACCAATCACGCGCGTGATGACGGGCGAACCATGCGCCGCGGCGGTGGGGCAATGCTCCGTCGTTGGCAGGGCGAGGTGCCATGGCTCCAGCTCGGCTCTCGTTGACGGGCTCGCGACCCTCTCGTACGTTGGGAACCGTGTCTTTCGCCGCTTTGGTTGGTTTGTTGTCGATAACCGGGTTCGCGGGGGCTGATCAGCTGGTCGAACCGACCGAGCCAATGCAGGTTGCGGGCGGCGTCGAGGTGGGCACCTGCGGCTGGCCCACGGCCGTCGCGCTGCGCGGCGGCGGGCAGCCGTTTTGCACGGGCACGGTGGTCCATCCCCGCGTGGTGATGCTGGCCGCGCACTGCATCGACCCCCAGTTCGGCTGGGGTGCTCCCGACACGATCGGGTTTGGCGAAGACGGGTTCAATCCCATCGCCGACATCCCGACCTCCTTTTGTGAGTGGCACCCCGGCTGGGACCAGGGCAACACCGAGGGCTTCGACATCGCGTACTGCGTGATGGCCCAAGCCGTCGACGTCGACATCGTGCCCCCGCTGATGGGGTGTGAGTGGGACGCGATGGTCCCCGGAGTCGAGACACACATCGTGGGCTATGGCGCCGACATTGGCATCATCGATGTCAACGCCGGGGGATGGGTGTTCACCGACGGCAACGGCCCCAAGCGTACGGCGCCGCAGACCCTCGAAGGCGTGTTCGACAACGCGGCCTACCTGCTGGGCAACAACGCCGGGGGTTGCCCAGGGGACTCGGGCGGACCTGCGATGGTGCAGATGGCCGACGGGACCTGGCGTGTGATCGGAGCTGCCTCTCGCATCCACCCCGACGCGGGTCCGGGCGCCAACGACAACTGGTGCCTGCACGGGACCGTGTACTCGACCTTCTCCCACGTGATGCCGTGGATCGAGCAGAACTCGGGCTTCGACATCACGCCGTGCCATGACGCCAACGGGAACTGGGACCCCGACGAGCGCTGCGGGTTCATCCCGCTCGATCCTGCCAATCCGGCGACGACCTCGGGAACCTGGCAAGACGGCTGCGCGAGCAATCAACTCAGCGGTCTGGGTGAGCTGTGTGGGCCTCCCTTCGACGGGGTGCCTCCGGAGCCTCCGCCGCCCGAGCCCCCGGAGCCTCCTCCGCCCGAGCCTCCGCCTCCGGAGCCTCCGGAGCCTCCGCCTCCGCCACCGGAGCCACCGCCCCCCACGCCTCCTTCGACCACGGGCACGCCGCCGCCTCCGGGCGACGGTAGCGATGGCACGTTCCCTGGCGGTACGGCCAGCGACGGCAGCAGCGGTGGCGATGCGGGACTCGAAGGTGATGGCTTCGCCGACCGCGGGTGCACATGCCACAGCCAGCGCCGTACCAGCGGTGCGTGGTGGTTGCTGCTGGTGCCACTGTGGTGGCGCCGACGCAGGGCGTAGGC
>JAHZJA010000218.1 GCA_022601155.1 Deltaproteobacteria bacterium
CAAGCCGATACCGTCGGCGCCGTGGCGATCGATCGACACGGCGCCCTGTGTGCCGGAGGTTCGACCGGCGGCGTGCTCCTCCAAGACCCAGGCCGAGTGGGGGACTGTCCGCTGGTCGGCGCCGGGTTGTTCGCCTCGGCAGCCCTCGGGGCCGCGTGCGCGACCGGGGTTGGGGAGGCGATTCTGACCCATGTTGCGTCGTATGCGGCGCTCACCGAAGCGGCGCGGGCCCCCACGCCCGAGCATGCGGTGGCCGAGGTCTGCGCGCGAGTGGCCGCCACGCCGATAGCTCAGGGCACGGCCACGTGCGGCATCATCCTCATCGACCCGCACGGACAGGTTGCCGTGGCCCACCACAGCCCGCACATGAGCTGGGCCATCGCACGCGGCACCGATGCGGTCGAGGCGGGCCTGCAGCGCTGATGGGGTGAGTCGACTTGCCCCGCCCGCATGCCGCCGCCTATAAGGCCTGCGTGATCCCTGTCTCGTGGGCCCTGGCGGGCGTGCTGGCGCTCCCGGTGTCCATGCCGGCGTCGGCCGCCAGTGAGGCCGCCGTGCAGGCCGAGGGATCGGGGCGCTTGGTGTTCGAGCCCGGGCTGCGCGGCACGCTGAGCGTGGTCGATGCCAAGGGCGAGGAGGTCGCAGCGCTGGCCCTGGGCCGTCGGGTGGTCGTGGACTTGCCTGCCGGTCGCTACACCCTGCGGGATGCACAGGGCAGCGATGTCCAGACGGTGGAGGTCGAGGCCGATGAGGCCCGGTCCGTCACGCTGCCCGCCTCCTTTGCGGACCCCGCCGCGTCCCCTGTGGCCACGGCATCGTCGAGCGAGGGCACCCAGACCGACTCGCCCGTGGTCGTGCAGGGCCGGCTGGGCTCGCCTTCGGACGCGGCTGCCCAAGAGGTCGAGCTGGTCCGGCGTCGTCGGTGGGCTCGCTGGGCGGCGCCGCTGCTGTCTGCAGTGGTACCCGGCGGTGGGCAAGCCCTCAACGGGCAGCCCGGCCGTGGTCTGGCCGTGTTTACCGGGACGGTGGGCCTGGTCCTCGGGACCGTCGCGGTCTGGGCTGCGCGTGACCCGGGTGCAGGCGCGACGGCGGGGCAGTCCGGTGACAACCCGCGGCAGATCGTGCGCTTGACCGGCTTGGCCGGGCTGAGCTCGGCCGCAGGGCTGCTGTACCTCGGCCAGATCATGGATGCGCACGCCCAAGCGGTGGACCGTCGTCCTCCGCGACCGCGCACCGGCCATGTGATCGCGCTGGAGGTCTCTCGGTTCACTGCGGTCGGCTTCGCACCGGGGCAGCCCGCGTTCGACCTGTACCCCGACTGGTCGCTGGCGATCATGGGTCAGCTGGTCCCGCGCCTGACGCTCGGATTGTCGGATGCGGGGGTCAAGTACACCCGCAACCGCGACATGCTCACCGTCCAGGCGGGGGTACGCGCTGCCTACCGGTTCTACGAGGGGCGGCGGCTGTGGCTGGCCGCAGGCGGCGGAGGCCTGTTCCAGGGCACGCGGGCGCGGGCTCGGACCACCGCCAACGCCGACGCCGAGACCGACCCGGAGATCGAGCGTGCATTCTCGGCGGTGCCCTACGTCCACTTCGATGCGCGACTGTTCCTGCTCGATCGCTGGTCGCTGGGGTTGATGCCCCGGGTGAGCGTGCCCCTGCTGGCCCGACGCTTCCGGGGGGGCCGCACGCTGCCGCGCTACGCCACGACCTTCGAGCTGGGCGCCAACATGGGGGTCTACTTCTGATGCGACGGTCGTCGTTGGCCGCGGGCGCCCTGGCCTTGGCGGGCTGCGTGCTGGGATTTCGGGGAGAGGCCCCATTTTCGGCCGAACATGCGCTCACCGACACCACGGAGCTGCGCATCGAGCTGCCCAACACCCCGCTGTCGGTGGTGGCCTGTGCGGCGGACGTGCCCGACACCTGCCCCGAGTCGCTGCGCTACGACGGGGTCTGGCTGTCGGTCGGTGGATCGCGCAAGGATGCTCGCGAGCAAGCCGCCACGCCGACCCTCGAGTTCAGCCGCGACGAGGGTTTCGCGATCCTCGGCGCCCGCGTTCCGCTGGCCGTCGATGGACTGGTCGACCTCGAGATGGGACAGCTGCGCGTCCCCGACGATCGACACCTCGATCTGCGCACCGGGGTCGGCGACGTCTCGGTCGTGGGCACCGAGGCCAGCGTCGTCATCGATGTCGAGATCGGAGACGTCGAGGTTCGGGGGGCCGACGGGGGCCTGGCCGTTCGCACCGGTTCGGGCAACATCGACGTCGTGACGCCCGGCCACGCCGAGCTGCGCACGGGCGACGGCCGGGTGGAGGTCTCGCAAGCCGGATTGGCACGGGAGCTCACAGTGGTGACGGGCCGGGGCGACATGGTGGTCACCCTGGCCAACGACGCGGACATCGACCTTCAGGTGCGGACCGAGGGGAGGATCTCGGTGCGGACACCCAGCATCACCACGGTCACCTCGGGTCAGTTGGACCGCCGCAACGGCAACGGCTCGGTCCGGATCGAGCTGAGCAGTACGCGCGGCGACATCGAGGTTCGGACCGTTGATCCGGGCTGATCGGCGTGCTAAAGGCGTTGGCTCGCGAGCCAATGGGCCAGAGTGGCGAAACTGGTAGACGCAGCGGACTCAAAATCCGCCGGGGGTGACTCCATGCCGGTTCGAGTCCGGCCTCTGGTACCCGTCCCGCCGCAGGCGCCGCTTCGAGGGGCGCTTGCGGCGGGACGAAGGCTTCGCGAGGTGGTCACCAAAGGCATCGTGCATGTCGGGTCGTGCCCCGCCATACTGTTGGGGATGCCCTCGCCCCGGATCGGAAGCGCCCGTTGATCACGATGGACAGCTCGAGCCTGGGCGGCCACCTGCTGGTGGCAGCGCCCCAGCTGCTCGACCCCAACTTCCGCCGGTCCGTCGTGCTGCTGCTGGAGCACAACGACGAAGGCGCCCTGGGCCTGGTGCTCAACAACCCGCTCCCGAACACGGTGGCCGAGGTCGCGGAGGGCCTGGCGCTGCGCTGGGGTGGTGACGATGAGGCCACCGTGCGCCTGGGAGGCCCAGTAGAGCCCATGCGGGGCTGGATCCTCCATGACCAACCAAACTGGGACCCCAGCGCCGATCAGGTGCTGCCCGGCGTCTGGCTGACCACCTCGCTCGAACCCGTCACCCGGTTGGGCCACAACGACGTCGGGGGAAGCGGCAGCAAGGTCCTGTTCTTGCTGGGCTACGCCGGTTGGGCCACCGATCAGCTCGAAGGCGAGATCGCGGCCGGGAGCTGGCTGCCCGTCCCCATCGACCAATCCGAGGGGCCCACGGAGCAGGGGGTGGCGCCCACGTGGGTGTTCGAGTCCGAGCCCGAGCAGATGTGGAGCGCCGCCCTTCACTCGTTGGGTGTCGATCCCGGCCGTTTGGCGCGAGCCCGGCAGGGTGCTGGCGCCCTCCAGTAGTGGGATTGCTCGGGTTGTGCGCCGATCGAGAGGCCTGTCTCGGCACACACCAGCGCGCGAGCTGGATCACGCGCTCCCACGTGCTACCACTGGGTACAGTAGGAATTACCGACTAGACGTGCTTGGTAGCTATCTCGTACGCTGACCTGTCTGTTTCGCTGGAGTCTCGCCCATCAATGCGCTTCCCGATCGTGCTCGTTTCCGTTCTTCCTCTGGTCGCGATTGCAGCCCCATCGGCCAATGCCGCCGATGTGCCGACGCGGCGAATCTCGCCCGACGTTCCGTGGGCGCTCGCGCTCGACGACACGCTGTCCAAGCCGCTCATCGAGCAGTGGTATGGGCCCGAGGTCGCCAAGAAGTGGAAGGAACTGAAGCCACGGTGGGAAGGCAACCGGCAGTACACGCGGGACAGCTTCGATGCTCAGTCGCTGGCCACCCTCGGCCTGCCGCCGCTGCCGGCCATGAACTACGAGGCCAGTCCCGGCGTGGTCTACGTGGCGATGGACGGCATCACGCTTCGTCCGACCTGCGGCAACGGTGACTCGGCCAACTCCGCGCTGGACTGCAGTCCACTGGTCGACTCCGAGGTCTCGTTTCCTGCATTCGGAGGACAGGCAGCCGCCGAGTTCCAGCAGCTGCGGGCCTACTACGAGCCGTTCGACCTGGTGATGACCAGCGCCCGGCCGCCCGAGTACCTGCCGTACACGCTGACGATCATCGGTGGATCATCGCAGCTGGCCGGGCATTCGGCGGGCGTGTGCGGCGTGGCCAACGTCGCGTGCGACGGGC
>JAHZJA010000219.1 GCA_022601155.1 Deltaproteobacteria bacterium
AAACGAAGGCATGGGCCACGGGGGCGGTGTTACGGCGGCGCGAGGGTTTCACCACGGGCTGTTACGGCAGCAGCGCGTAGCGAGTCACCTGCGTCGTCGGGTTCACGGTCGCGAGGTTGCCCACCCGCCACAGCTCAGCCGTGTCACCGAGTCCAACGGGCAGCGGCGGCAGCTGGAGCGCGAGCGCGCCCACCTCCACATCGGCGAAATCATCGAGAGCAAAGGCACCGCTGCGAACCTCCAGCCGCGGCTCGTTGGCGTTGCACGGAAGCCCGTAGCACATCGACATGCCCAGGAAGTAGTAGCCGCCAAACACCTCCAGATCGCGAAGCTCGTGGACATCGGACCGGGTGTAGACGGTCTGTTGGGTGAGCGCCGAGCCGTCGTAGACGACCAGTTCCACCTCCCGGCTCATGGACGGAGCACGTCCGACGACCACCTGATCGGCATGCTGGTCGTAGGCGACGATGGTCGCCTTTTGGTCCTCGACCGTGTTCGACCAGACCCCACTGGGGTCGCGACGCCACAGCCGAGCCCCAGGCCCCCCCGTCGTTTGCTCGGCATTGAGGACGAAGATCGTTCCGTCGTCGGCTTGATCGACATCGCGGGGCGCGACGCTGGTGACCCCGGGCAGCACTGGAGGCGGCGCGATGGCACCCGCCCAGTGATAGTGGAGACCGCCTGCATGTACGAACCACGGCAGGACGACGCCGTTGGCGTGCAAGACCAGCGCTGACTCGGCGTGCTGATTGGTCCCCAGCAGTTGGAAGTTCGGCCCGCGATACGTGGCCGCACCAATGGGAGTCCACGTGGAGGACAGGCTGTAGCTGTCGATGAGGTTGCCAGTGCTGGACATGACCATCAGGCCCTCGTTCCAGCCAGCCATGAACACCTGCTCGTGGTTCCGGCTCACCGCCGCAACGTGGGTCACGCGCAAGAACGGCGCAGCGGTGGGTGCGAAGGCGGCCAGCTCATCGAACTCACAGCCGCCGAGGCACAGCAGTCCGACCGCGATCCATTGAGGCAAGGTACGCAACGTGGGCATCGACGGTTCCTACGGGGCCCACCACGACTTTTCCTCACCGCGCCCGTTGCGAGAGCACACCAAGGGCGACGGCCGACGTTCCAGACTGGTATGGCCGCCTAGCCCACCCAAGGCCTCGCGTCATCGTCCCGAATCTGGCCGTAGGCACGTGTCTTCGCGTGCGTCTACCCCCCCCTGCGCGACCGGCAACGACTGCGCAGCTGCCGTACCCGTCTCACCGTGGTCGCCTCGCCGATCGTGCGGACCGCGACCGGCCGCATGCGAGCGTTTTCGTTCCAATCACAAGCCACCCGCCGCAACTCGGGCCGGCCAAACATGGGACTCGATTGCAGTGTCGCAGGGGAAGAGATCCCGAGATCTTCCGCGTATCGGAGATCTCCTCGACGAATTCGGCACGATCCCGCGACATTTTCGACCAAACGTAACTCCAGCTCCCTCGTCAGCGGACATTTGCGCGTCATGCTGATTATAGGGGATCGCTCACACGATCTCGCGAACCGGGAGGCATGACGATGGAACCCATGTACGAAGAGCAAGCCGCGGCACTTTTGCATGCAGCCGAGCGCAGTCTGTTCGACGCGACCGTCCGTCTCGAACAGGCAGTCGCTGCTTTGGGCCGCCAGCCAGGGGTCGACGCAGGCACCACACTCGAGCAAGCCCGACTGTGGTCCACGCTCATCGCGGCCGGAGTCGACAAGCTCGGCCAGCGCCTCGTGACCGCCGCATAGCCACCGTTCGGCGGCAAGCGATCACGGCCGGGGCTCGACTCCTGTAGTCGAGTCCGGAGGCCTCGTTTCGCTCGCGACCGACAACCAACCTCCCACCGTGGGCCGGATCCTCCAGGATTCGGCCCGCTTCGTTTTCGAAGCTCCAGCAGCTCCCGTCCTCGGCCTCGCGATTTTTCGACGCGAGCACGGAACGATTCGGCACGCGCCCGCAGCCCCTGAATCGAGACGGACATGATGCATCGAAACGGAGTTTGCGCGGCCGCGGTGGTGTGGTGCGCGAGTGCGGGCGGTTGCTACGTCGGGGCGGTCGAAGGACCCACCGAGCAGGCGCAGTGGCCTGGACCGCAGGACATCAACGGCGAGAGCCCCGCCAACGAGTGTGCCGCCGAGGCGTCTGCACCCGATGTGCTGCGGCGACTGACCCGGAGCCAGTACCTCAACACCGTTGCGGAGCTCAGCGGGCTGCCGATCCCCGACACGCTGACGGGTCTCGTTCCGGTGGATCCGATGGGCTCCACCGGGTTCTCGAACGAGGGGCAGGGCCTGTTGGTCCAGCAGCAGCACGCCACCGCGTACCAACGCATCGCCGAGTACGTGGCCAAGACTCGGTTCACCACGCCCGGGGCCGCACAGTTTGCCGGGTGCGAGGTGCAGGAGCCCTCGTGCCTCGAGGCATTCGTCCGTCGCATCGTTCGTCGGGCCTACCGTCGGACGCCCAGCGATCAGGAGATCTCGGACTTGCTCGGGCTGGCACAGGGCCTCGCGGATCCGAACGACCCGTGGTCGGCCCACGCAGTGGTGCTGGAGACTGTCCTGCAGTCACCCCACTTGCTGCAGGTACCCGAGCCCGGGACTCCCTCGGAGCTCGAGGGGCGCCAGCGGCTTTCAGGCACCGTGCTGGCCACCCGCCTCGCGCTGTGGCTGTGGGATCGAGCCCCCGATGATCCGCTGCTCGATCTGGCGACCGACGGCGTGCTCGACACGACCGACGGCCTCGCCGCGACCATCGAGCAGATGCTGGCCGACCCTCGGGCGCGGGATGGGGTGATGGCCATGGCCACCCAGTGGTTCGAGATCGACGAGGTGATGACGGTCGCTCTCGACTCCGAGACGTTTCCCGCGTGGACCGACCCGATGCGTCGCTCGGCCCGGGGAGAGCTCGAGCACCTGCTGGTCGAGCACCTCGCGGGTCCGGATGCGAACTATCGGTCGTTGTTCGATGGCACCCAGTCGTTCGTCGATGCGAACCTCGGCTCGCTCTACGGCCTGGATGTCGACGGGCTCTCCGAAGATTTCGAGCCGGTGTGGTTCGACCCCGCCCAGCAGCGCGGAGGACTGTTCGGCAGCGCGGGCTTCTTGGCCATGGGCTCCAGCGGCACCCAGGCCTCGACGGTGCGCCGCGGTGCCTACGTTCGTCGGGCGGTGCTGTGCGACGAGCCACCGCCTCCACCTCCCGGGGTCGAGATGGGCGATGAGGATGCAACGACCGACCATGGCAGCGACCCGGGCTGTTGGGCCTGCCACGCGTACCTCGATCCCATCGGCTGGGGACTGGAACGCTACGACGCCATGGGTGGCCTCCGCGAGGTCGGCGACGACGGCCAGCCGTTCGAGGACCGCGGCTACGTCCACGCCGTGTCGACGACTCCGTTCGGCAACGCGCCGCAGCTAGGCACGATCGTCGCCGAGTCGGATCGACTGGCCCTGTGCGCGGTCAAGCGCTTGGTCGAGTGGGCGACGGCGCGACCCCTCGATGACGCCGAGCGCTGCGAAGCCCCCACCCTGCGCGCCGTGCTCGAGAACAACGAGCACTCGATTCCCACCCTCAGTCGGGCCATCGCGACGTCGGCCCTGTTCACCCACCGCACCGTTCCCTGAGCCAACACCATGCGCCGTCGACGATTCCTGACGAGTGCGAGCCTGACCGGTCTCGCCATCGGCCTTCCCACCCTCGAGGCAATTTCGATCGGGACCCGTCCGG
>JAHZJA010000220.1 GCA_022601155.1 Deltaproteobacteria bacterium
GCGGGTGATGGCAGCACCGTCACGTTCGATCTTCACCTGCGACTGGAGTGGGGCGACTGGTACGTCGCCACCATCGAGCCGGCCGCGCTGGGCTGACCAACCCACCGAAGCGCCCGCGACGGCGGCCATGCTCGATGGTCGTCGTGTCCCGTGGGTCTGGTTGCTCGCGACCCCTCCACGCCGGTACAAGGCCCCATGGGCGCCGCCGACTCGGGGGACAGCGCGACGACGCTGGAGCGCTGTCGCGATCCCGGGTTTACGCCGGGCGTGCGCGACGTGGGGGAGCTGCTCGCCCAATGGCAGCATGCCCAGGTGGATCTACGCGGGTCCCCGCGGCGCGCACTCGACAAGCGCGTGGTGGCGGCCCTGGCCCGGGGCGAGCGAGGGGTCGGCCTGGCGCTCATCGACCGCTGGTCACAGGCCGGGGACGAGCAGCGGGTGCTGCGACTGCAGGCCCTGCGGCGGCTCGCCGTGCGGGTGGCGCTGCCCGAGCTCACCGAGGTGTTGACCGGGGGGCTCCAAGACGCGTCACCCCGTGTGGTTCGAGAGGCCGCGCGGGCGGTGGGCAAGCTCGGGCTCGATGAGGGGTCCGTGTTCGAGCCGCTGTTGCTGGCCGTCTGCCGCGATGGTGCGCTCCCACAATAGCGGGCGGCGGTCGAGGCTCTGGGACGGATCGCCGAGCCCAGTGCATTGGAGGCGCTGCGCGCCTTGCCGCGCGACGATGATGATCTTGCCCGACGCACGACCGAAGCGGTCACGCTCATCGGGCGCCGCGCGAACCGAGATCGAGCCGGGAGTGCCGCGTTGGGCATCGCGCTGCCCCGGCCCACGTCGGTGTGGCTGCGATGTCGAGCCGGGGCGGCGGCCACGGTCGAGGATCAGGTGCGGACCCTGCTGCTGCCCGAGCATCCTCAGCTCGGCGTCACCCGGCGTGGGCGCGCCGCGGTGGAGATCACCTGGGGCGGGACCCTGGCGCAGCTGTACCGGGTGCGGAGCTTCGTCGACGTCGCGCTCTCGTTTCCCCTGCCGGACGGGGCGACGGTGGTCGATCGGGTCCTCGCGGGTCTCGACCATCCCGAGCTCGTTGCCGCGCTGCAGGCCTGGACCGCGGGCCCCATTCGGTTTCGCCTCGCCTTCGCACAGGGCCGTCGCCGGGCGGCGGTGTGGACGGTCGCCAAGACCCTGGCCGAGCGTGGATCGGCGCTGGTCAACGACAGCCGGGCGGTGGCGTGGACCATCGAGGTGGACGAGCAGCACGGACGGCTGTGGTGCGTGCCCAAGGGCGCCGATCCTCGCTTCCGCTATCGACTCGCCGACGTGCCCGCGGCGACGCACCCCACGCTCGCCGCATTGATGGCTTGGGTGGGTCGTCCCCAGCCCGGTGAGGTCGTGTGGGATCCGTTTTGCGGGACCGGTACAGAGCTCATCGAGTGCGCCACCGTGTCGACCGGCCTGCACCTGTGGGGAACCGAGGTCGAGGCCGAGGCGCTGGCGGGCGCTCGCCGCAACGTCGCCGCCGCGGGCATCGAGTCGGCGAGCCTGCAGCTGGTCCACGGCAGTGCCCTCGACACGCGACCACGGCACGAGGGCCGCGGCGTCTCGTTGATCCTGTCCAATCCGCCGATGGGACGTCGGGTGATGGTCGAAGGGCGGGGCATGCGACGACTGCTCGACGACTTCGTGGCGCATGCGGCACGCCTGCTCCATCCCGGCGGACGGGTCGTGTGGCTCTCTCCGGCCCCCCGCGCGACGGCGGCCTCTGCCCGCCACTTGGGCCTGCACGTCGAAGATCTCGACGTGATCGACATGGGCGGCTTCTTCACCACACCCCAGGTGCTGCGTCGCGATGGCTGAGGGCCCGATCGACGGTGGTGCGGCCGCCCCGGGGTCCGATCCGCCCTCCAACATCGACGCGCGCCTGCGGGCAGGGAGGATCTCGATTGTAGTCGCGCTGCTGCTGGTGGCGATCGGCATCTTTCGCCTGATCACCGACTCTCTGCACGAGGGCTGGCCCAACTACTGGCGCAGCCTCGACGGGACGTTGTGGCGCTACCTGGTGCGGGCGCCCAGCGACGGCACGCTGTGGGGTGATCTCAACGCTCGGTTCTTCAAGGTGTTGTCGATACCGACGGGCGCGGGACTGGTGTTCCTCGGCTATCGCTTCGGCAGCGGCACGTTGCCGCAGCTGCAGCTGGGCTTTCGCGACCTGATGGTCCGTTCCGTCTGGATTGGGGTGTTCGCCGCGGGCTTCACCGTCATCGAGATCGAAAAGGCCTACCACGTGTTCGGCATGGCGACCCATCTGCTGGAGGGTGAGGTCTCGTGGATGAACCACGTCACCCATGCGGTCAGTGCTGCCCTGGCGTGGTGGCTTTGGGGTTGGTTTTCCTTCGAGCCCACCTCGCGATCGCAGATCGAGCTGGAGGTCGAGCTCGATGCGCTGGGTGGGACGCCCGCGGAAGGGATCGACGAGCCCGAGTCCTAGCGGGGTCGGGACTCGGGTCGTCGGCACGGACGATGATACAAACGAGGTGATGGGGTTTGCGCGCGTTTTTGGGAGGACCCGTGCGGGCGTAGTCATCGGACTCGGCCTCGGCGGCTGTGTAGGCGTGCCCCCGCCCCCGCAAGTGGATGGGTCGACCAGCAGCACCACGGCAACGACGGGCCAAGCGACTTCCGAGACCGTCACCGAGTCCTCATCGGGCAGCGGGCCACAGCAAGGGGATACTTCGGGGGGCCCGGCGGACACGGGGTCGTCGACCTCATCGACCTCGTCGGGACCGACCGGCACCGACGCGACCGCGGACACGGGGCGGCCGTCGGGGCCGTGCTGTGAGCCCCACGGGCTGATGGGATGCGAAGACCCCGATGTCGAGAGCTGTGTGTGCCGGTTGGACCAGTTTTGCTGCACGCGGACGTGGGATGAAATCTGCGCCGCGATGGCCACCAGCCGCTGCGGATTGACGTGTCCGGGTGGTGGATCGACGACGGGATGAACTGATGGAACCGACCTACCGGACCGAACCTGGTCGGCACCATCCGCTGGGGGCGACGGTCGACCCCTCGGGCGTCAACTTCTCGTTGTTCTCTCGCAATGCCACGGCGGTGGAGTTGCTGCTGTTCGATCGATTCGCCCAGGCTGAGCCCGTACAGGTCATCACGCTCGACACCCACCACAACCGAACATTCGGCTACTGGCACGTCTTCGTCCGCGGCATTGGTGAGGGGATGATGTACGGCTATCGCGTGCACGGCCCGTGGGCACCGGAGCAGGGCCACCGGTTTGCGCCCCACAAGCTGATGGTCGATCCATACGCGCGCGGCATCGTCTACCACGATGACGGCACGGTGCTGCCCCCCGACGAGGCCCAGCGCGACCTCGCGGCGGCGATCAAGAGCCTCGTCGTGGACGTCTCGGGCTTCGACTGGCAGGGGGTCACCGCACCGCGGATCGATCCCAGCGAGCGCGTCATCTACGAGATGCACGTTCGCGGATTTTCCCGCCACCGGTCGGCCGAGTCCAAGGCCCCGGGCACGTTCGCCGGGTTGGTCGAGAAGATTCCATATCTGCGTGACCTGGGGGTGACCACCGTCGAGCTGCTACCGGTGTTTCAGTACGACCCCCACGACATCCACTACATCGATCCCAGC
>JAHZJA010000221.1 GCA_022601155.1 Deltaproteobacteria bacterium
CGAGTGCGACGAAGTCGTCGCGATGGCGGACGTCGGCCCACGCGATCAGGACATCATCCTCGCCATCGACACCTCGGGCTCGATGATCCAAGAGGCTGCGTTCGTGCAGACGCAGATGAACTCGTTCTCGATCCAAATCTCTGCGGCCAACATCGACGCGCGGATCATCCTGCTGGCGGAGTACCCACCGCCCTTCATCGGGGCTGGGGTCTGCATCGATCCGCCGCTGGGTTCGGGCGGGTGCCCCACGCAGGACTCCAACCCCCCGACGTTCCTACACGTCCCCGACAGCGACATCGCCAGCTCCAACGCACTGACCGAGCTGGTCGCCCACTACCCCAACTACTCTCCCTTCGTTCGCCCCACTGCGCTGACCCATGTCGTCGTGGTGACCGACGATGACTCCGCGATCTCGGCGGCCGAGTTCACGGAGAGCTTCGGTGCGCTGTCGCCCCACCTGGCGAATTTCATCTTTCACGGCATCATCTCCAGCGATGACCCCGATGCGGCCTGTGCGGCCGGGACGGCGTGCTGCACCCTCGCGGCCAGCCAAGGGACCGTGTACCAGCAGTTGATCGCGCAGACCGGGGGGGTCGAGGGGAACCTGTGCGACCAGCAGTTTCAGCCGGTCTTCCAGGCTGTCGCGGCGCAGGTCATCGAGGGCGCCAGCTTGGCGTGCAGCTACGAGATTCCACCGCCTCCCGACGGGCAGACGTTCGACAAGGACCAAGTCAACGTCGAGTTCGACGATGGCGTGGGTGGTACGTTGGCAATCGGGAGGGTCGACGATCCCTCGCTGTGTGCCGATGTTGGCGACGGCTGGTACTACGACGATCCAGACGACCCGAGCGTCATCAATGTTTGTCCGCAGACGTGCGAGAAGATCCAGGGGTTTGCGCAGGCACGTGTGGCGATCAAGTTCGGCTGCGAGACCGTTCCGGCCGGCTGAGGCTCGACCGTCGCGATAGGCGCGGCGTGGCCAACGGCATCGAGGTCCGTTGTGCGGTGGCCTCGTCGGCACGGGGTCGCGCGGCACGGGCCGGACCGACGGTCACGAGCAGGACCCGGGCGTGCGGTGCTCGGAGGACCGTCTCGAGACGGGCCGATCAACGGCGATCGACGGGTATGTGAAACCGTGATGCCGCTGAGCTGCGCGCCGAGTGAACCTCCGGAGCGGACGACTTTGCCGACGTCGTGCTCGGGAGGGAACCTCGACCCTCGTCCGCGGGTTAACGACAGCATGCAGGCCCATCCCTGGATCTGGTCGTGTGTCGGGTTACTGGCCGCGTGTTCGGTCGCGGTCACGCCCGCGATCGAGTCGACGCCACCGTCCGTATCGAGTCGTTCGGCCGCAGCCACGTCGGCCACGCCGACGAGCATACCCTCGGTGGCGGGCCCGTGGACCACGCTGTCGGAGGGCCTGCCGGGGCGCTGGACGGCCTCGCTCGAGGGCGGGCACGAACTGGTCGTCGACTACCGCATGACCGCACGGGGCTCGGTGTTGCTCGAGACGTGGATGCCGGGGACGCCCGCCGAGACCCTGACGACCTTTCACCTCGATGGCGATCGACTGATGCTCACGCACTACTGCGGTCAGGGAAACCAGGCGCGGCTACGCCTGACCGACGCGACGGAGCGACAGCTCTCGTTCTCTCGCTTCGACGTGACCAACCACGATCCCTCCCAAGGGGTATTGACCGCGCTGACCCTCGCCCCTCGGGGCGATACCCTGACCCGGATCGAGCGATACACCCAGGGGACCGACGCTGACACGACCACGCTGGAGTTCACCCGGACTGCAGCGGGCTCCGAGTCGGCTCCGCCTCGCTAGACTCGGCCGGGGTGGTGGCACCGCCCGCCGATCGGTCGTGGGTCGTGCCAGCCAAGGCGGGCTGATGTGCTCGGTCGCACGTATTGGTCGCCCAGGGGCGTGGTAGATGCTCGATGGCGTGCCCGAGCAGTCACAGCTCCCTGGAGTCGATGGTTCGGGCGCAGGCCCGGAGGGCTGGAGGCAGCGTTGGGCCTGGTGGCGGCGGGCGTCCGCGGACGGTGCAGCCGCGGTCGATGTCGAGCCAATGCCCTGCATCAATTGCGGCACCGAGGTCTCGCTGCAGTTCTGTCCGCAGTGCGGTGAGCGACGGGGCGACTATCGCCGCTCGTTGATGGGGTTCTTGCGGGAGCTGTTGTCCGAGACCTTCGAGATCGACGGTCGAGTAGGGCGGACCTTCCGTTTGCTGCTGTTGAGCCCCGGCGCGTTGACGAGGGAGTACCAGCGTGGACGGCGGCAGCGCTATGTCTCGCCGCTGCGGCTGTACCTGTTCGTCAGCCTGTTGCTGTTTGGGGCGATCGCCATCGCGGCCAAGGTCCAGGCCGCTCGACAATCCCCGCCGACGGTCGGCGCTGCCCCTCCCGTGGTGATCGCGGGCGGCGATCCCCATGGGGCCTGGTGGCAGCAGATCCTGCACGCCCGTAGTGCCGAGCTCGAGGGGATGAGCGCGAACGCAGCGGGGGCGGAGCTCATCGGAGGCATGCTGGATGTCCTCCCGATCGCGATGGCGTTGCTGCTGCCGGTCTTTGCCGGGTTGCTGATGCTCACCTCGCTCCGGCAGCGCCGTTACTACGTCGAGCACCTGGTGTTCGCGGTGCACGTCCACAGCTTTTGGTTCCTGCTGACGTTCGTCGTCATTCCCCTCACGTTCATCACCGACTGGTTGTTCTCGTTGATGCTGCTGATTCCCGCGTACACGGTCGTGGCGCTGAAGAACGCGTACCAGGCCAGCTGGAGGGCGACTGCGTTGCGCTCGCTGCTGCTGTGGCTGCCCTACAATCTGTTGCTGGTGATCGCCATTCCCATTCTGTTCGTTCTGGGGCTGCTGTTCGGGGGCTAGCCTCGACTTGGGCGGTTTTCCATGGGCCACAACGTCGTCAGCGGTAGCTGCCTGGCGAGGCTGCGCTTCGAAGGCGCATCGGGTCATCCGTCGAGGAGCGAAAACACTGCCACAGCGGTCGGGGGCGGTGTTATGGCGCGTGGAAAACCGCCAAAGTCGAGGCTAGCAGCCGGTGGTGAGCTCGCGGACGGGGCGAGGACGATTGGCAATGGTCGGAGGCGTCGGCGCAACCG
>JAHZJA010000222.1 GCA_022601155.1 Deltaproteobacteria bacterium
CCTGGTGTTCTCGCTCGACACCTCCGGATCGATGGACGGAGAGCCCCTGGACCTCCTGAAGGAGACGATGTTCGCGGCCGCGGGGGAGCTCCGTGATGGAGACGTGGTCTCGGTGGTCACCTGGGCCGACGAGCAGTCGATCGAGCTCGACGGTTACGGGGTCACGGGACCCGATGACCCGGAGCTGATGTCGGTGATCAACGGATTGCAGGCCGGAGGGTCGACGGATCTCCACGGTGGTCTGGTGAAGGCCTATGCACTGGCCAATGCCTACCACGTGGACGACGGTATCAACCGGGTGGTGTTGGTGAGCGACGGTGGCGCCAACGCGGGCGTGACCGACCTCGATCTCATCGCCTCGGAGGCCTCCGATGCCGACGGCAATGGCACGTACATGGTTGGGGTGGGCGTGACCGGCAATTCCCTCAACTACCGCGACACGCTGATGGACGAGGTGACCGATGCGGGCAAAGGCGCCTACATCTTCGTGGATCGATCGAAGGAGGCGCAGGTGCAGCTGGGCGACCGCTTCCTGTCGAACGTGGCGGTCTCGGCCCGCAACGTTCGCATGCAGCTGACGCTGCCCTGGTACTTCGGCATCAAGCGATTCCACGGCGAGGAATACAGCGCCGATCCGAGCGAGGTCGAGCCGCAGCACTTGGCGCCCAACGACGCGATGACGTTCCACCAGATCGTCTCGGCCTGCGACGCCGATCTCATCATGACCTGCGATGCGATCACGGCCAGCGTGGAGTACACGGACCCGCTCACCGGGAGCCTGGAGCGCGACACCATCACCGCTTCGGTCGAGTCGCTGGTGCAGCAAGAGGTTCCCCAGCTGCGCAAAGCCGATGTGGTGGTGGGCTACGCCAAGGCCCTCATCGTCATCGACAGCCTGATGTCCAACGACATGCGCACCGAGGCCGTGGCCGTGGCCAACAACATGCAGTCGTGGGCCAGCAGCGCCGCCACCCACCTCAGTGACCCCGAGCTCCAGGGAATCGCCGACTTGCTCGGCCAGTACGCGCTGTCGCTCTGAGCGCTCGATTCGGTTATTTGGACCCTTGGGACGGCGGTCGTTCCCCTAAATCCCGGGGGCGACCGCCGTCGTTTTGGCCCTTGATGTTACCAATGTACCAAGATACATATCCGCCATGGTCCCAAAGCGACGGGAGCCGGTCGAGATCCAGCGGGTCCAGACTGGCGTACGGATGGAGAAGCGCGTGCTCAAGGTGCTCAAGGGCCTGGCCGAGGTCCTCGACATCAGCCTGGGCGACCTCTTGGAGGGCATCGTGCTGCACAGCTTCGATGGCAAGGCGCCGTTTTCTCGGTCCACCCTCGACAAGATCGGCGACCTGCGTCGCATCTACGGCCTGGACCTCGACTCGAGCCATGCCCACCGGTTGAAGGAGCGACCGTGACCGCCCCGTGGGACCGGTTCGAAGCCGGGGCGATGGGCTTCGACCACCGGGCGCACCTTCAGCTGGCATTCGAGGCCGTGGAGCACGACGACGCGGCGACCGTGCTGCCGGACATCGAGCGTGCGCTGCGACGGGTGGCCACCGCCCACGGTCACCCCGAGCGCTACCACGCCACGCTCACTGCGTTTTGGCTGTGGGTGGTGCAGGAGCGCCGGGCTCGACGACCGGACCTGGCGTTCGAGCCGTGGCTGGCGAGCAACGCCGACCTGCTGGAGGCTCGCGCCCTGCCCCGCCGCTACTATCGCGCCAACACCCTGGCCGACCCGGTCGCGCGCAGGGTCTTCGTGCTGCCCGACGCAGGCCTGGAGCACCCCTGAATGCTCTGCATGGAGCCACGGCCTCGCTCGCTACAGATGCCTGCCATCCCCGCCGTGCGACGACGCCCGAAAAGCCGCCCTCTCGTTCCGGCACCGACGAGGGCCCCACCACGGGCGGCACCGCTACTGCGGCGTCATGTACATGAACGAGACGCACATCTCGTCGACGGTGCCCTCGCCAAAGCCCACGTCGACCGGGGTCGTGTTCTCGCGCCCGGCCCGAGCCAGCTGCTCGGCGGTGTTGTCGAACCAGCAGTCCACCCGGATACGGTCGCCAGGTGACACGGGCACCGGCTCCTCGAACAGATGCTCGCGCTGCCAGTTGAAGTCCCAGCGGGGGAACTCAAGCACCCGCTCGGTCGTTCCGTCCTCGCGCTCGATCGACAGGTGGATCGTGCGGCCGAGCTGGTGCATGTGCAGATAGGAGGAGTGGATGAACAGCCCACGGCTGAGGTCGGCGTCGGCGGGCCGATAGATGGCGGCGATGGCCGCCTCGTCGAACGTGGCGCTGTACCAGTGGTGCACCCCGGCCTCCCCCGCGGGGATACGCATCGCCTCGCCGTCGATCGCCCACTCGAGGTCGAGCCACGGCGTGTAAAACGCCTCGATGTCCACCTGCGACTCGACCGACAGTGCCAGTCGGGAGACGTCGGGCTGCGCCTGGGCCGCGAGGGTGTTGTAGTGCACCTGCAGCAGCAGCAACGAGCCCGGCTCGACGCGTAGACCGGTGCCTGCGGGATAGTCGGCCCCCTCGCTACCCGGGGCCCAGCCGCCGATCGAGCTGGCGAGCACACTGACGCCCGAGTCGGTCAGCGAAGGTCCGCCGTAGCACGGGTAGCCGGGTCCCTCGCTGTCCTCATCGAAGCCTTCGATGGTCGCGCGACTGGCCGGCGGGATCAGATAGTATGCGTGGTGATGGACGATGAGCGGGTTGCCGGGGACGCCTGCCGTGCCCGTGACGAACACCGTCTCGTCGAACGGCCACTCGACGGGGAAACAGCGGTAGTCGTCGGGCACCAGCGTGGGCGTGTAGGCCTCGGGCATGGCCAGCTCGGCGTCCACCCGGCTCAGTCCTCCGCGATCGACCTGCAGGGGCGGCCCTTCCTGCTCGGGGTCACCCGCGGGGGCCTCGGCCGCAATCCATGCGCGCACGGTGGCAACCTCGTCCTCCGACAGCGAGGTGTCGTATCGCAGCGGGCGCACGCCGGGCGCTGCCAACCACGGGGGCATCGTGCCCTCCGCAATGACCTGATCCACCAGCGCAGCGATGCTGCTGACCTCGTCATGGCTGGTCAGCGAGAAGGGACCGATCCCGTCGGGCTCGTGGCAGCCGCGACACTTGGCGTCGATGATCGGCTTGACGTCGCGGAAGTACGTCAGTGCTTCCGGCGTCTCGTCTGGCGTCCCCGCGGGCTCGCTGCAGCCCACCATCAGCCCCGCCGAGACCAACAACCACGCGATACCCCGTCCGTCCATGTCGATGGTCCTCCCCACACCGCAAGCGGCGTGCCTCCGCGGTGCAGGGTCTCCCAGCTCGACCCGACGGTTCAAGGGGCGACGACCGGGCCCGCCAAGCGATGGGACCCGGGCGTAGCACCGAGGCTCGGCCGCGTGCGGTCGTTGTTGCTGCTGACGATGTTCGCCAGCGCGTGCGAGCCCCGATTGGATGAGGGCGATCCGACTACCGACGGGCCGAGCTGCGACACGACGCTGCCGCTGGTCGATCGGGATCGGTGGACCCCGTCTCGCGCGACCGACGACCCCCGGCCCGCGCATCGGCCCACGACGGTCGATTGCCCGGCCCTCAGTTGGCTACCGGAGTACGAGGGGATCGAGGTCTCCACCGAGCGCTGCAATTACCTCTCGCTGACGCAGCCGCTGCGGCACGACCTGGCGCTCGGCGACCGCATCGAGCTGGAGGCATGGCATCAGCCGCTGGCCAACATCGACGGTAGTGCGGCGCAGGCCCACTACGCCGTGTACGTGGGCACGCAGCCGCTATGGGAAGTCGACGTCGCAATCCCGGCCGACGCCAACGCGTGGCTGATGGAGTTCGACAGCCCCGTGCAGGCGGCCGCGGGCACGCCCGTGACGCTGCATCTGCACAACCACGGGTTCAACACCTGGAACTTCAATCGGCTCGCGGTGGACGGCTGCCCGTAGCCGTCGGCTCACAGGCCCTGGACGTCGTCGTGCACGACCAGCACCCACGCGACGATTGCCGTGGCCCGGCCCAGCCCCTGTAGTGTCACGTCCCAGGTGACGAAGCCGTCGTCATCGGCGGATGCAGGTGGCTCGGCCGACCGTAGCTCCACCTCGACCTTGTCGATCTCCGAGACGGCGATGCGCTCGCGAATCTCCACCGAACGGGGCGCACCATCGAGGTTGGACAGCTTGATCGTCACCCGACGGGGCTTGCGGGTCCACGAGCTGAGGGTCTTGCGCTCGTGCTCGAGATGCTCGACCTCCCGGCTCACCCGCAGCGCGGCGTCGGGGCCCCAGCCCAGCTCGAAGCGCTCGCCGGGGGCGATGTACAGCAGCGACGTCCGCCCTACCCGACCGCTGCCGCGCATGAGATCGACGGGCCCGGCCAAGATGGGATGGCGGGCGCGGTTGGCCTGCTCGCTGCGCAGCACCACCGCAGCCGCTTCCTCGGGGACACAGCGCAGGCCCACGTCGGCGGGCGAGGTGAACGAGAACAGCGGCACCCGATGCGGTCGTCCGTCGCCCGGGATGGTGCTGTGGCCGCGTCCACGCAATCGCTGGACCTCGCCGCCGTCATCGATGCCGGGGAGCTGCTCGGTCTCGGTATGGGGCTCGTCTCCGTCACCGCCGAGCCCCGCCTGCTGGATCTCCTGCTGTCGGGTCTGCACCTCGACCGCGGCGCCCTTCTTGCGCAGGCCGAGCATGTCGGTCTGGAGCGTCGGGGGCGACAGGCCGAGCGAGGGGCGCTCGGTGGAGAGCACGATCTGGGCATCGTTCCAGTCTTCGCCGGTCGCCTGCCACACGCAGGCCTCGCACTGAAACTCGACGGTGGCTCCGTCGGCGGCCTCGACCAGGCGTGCGCGGTGCCACGGACGCCATAGCGCGCCTGCGACCAGGTAGTCGACACGGAGCTGCACCGTGGTCGCCGTGGCCGCGGGGTTGTCGAACGTCAGATCGAGGGCGGCCGCCGCCGAGGCCTCGGTCGACAGCGCCGCGGACTCGAGCTGGGCCAGATCGGCGATGCGCTGCTGGAGCCGCTGCCGCTGCTGCGCCAGCGTGCAACGCTCGTCCCCCAGGGCGGCCAGGCGTTGCCCCACCGCATCGAGGGTGCGGTGTCCCGCCTCGGCATCGAGCGCGCCCCACCCCGCGTCCTGCCCCAGCTCGGCCAACGACAGGTCCAGCATCGCGCTCAGTTGCGTGCGCTCGGACGTGACCGCGGCCTCTTGGCGCGTGAGGGTGGCGAGCTCCGCTTCGTGCTCGCGCCGCTGGGTGGCCAGCGCGGCGACGGCCGCGGGTTGCTGGCTTTGCTGCGTCACCCGCCATCGAACGGCACGAGCCCCCAGCACACGGGCGGTGCCCTCGGCCTCGTCGGTGTGCTGCACGGTCGCGGTGAGCGACTTGTCGACCAGCACGGGCGCCACGGCATCGATGCGCAGCCGGCTGCGGCCAGGCGGCAGCGACACCATGCCCTCCCGTCGCACCAGGGCGCGGTCTTCTTGGACGGTCACCTCCACCACGGGAACGGAGGCCTGCAACCGGGGCGTTTGGTCGTGCTCCATCGTCGGGTTGCCTCGCTCACTGGTCACGACGGTTGCCGCCCAGGATCTCGTGGGTATTGGGGATCTTGATCGACCAGCAGGCGCTCAGGGTTCGCTGTCCCCCCGCCTCGACCTCGACCTTCCACACCCGTCCGCCTTCGAGCGGCGGGTCGTCTTGTTCCAGCTCGTCCCATGCGGGATCGATCGTCCGTTCCTGCACTTCGACGTCGTCTTCGCCCCGAGACGGCACGGGTACGCGCTCGCGCACCTCCACCTTGGCCGCGGTCGACAGATGGTTGTTGATGTCCACTCGCACGCGGTGCTCCAGCTCGCGATGGCGCTTGAGCAGCCCCGACGACTCGTCGTCGAAGGCGACGTTCCGCGCCACCTTGATCGCTTGCTCGACCCCCAGGCCCAGCTCCAGCCGCCCGCGGGGGGGCGTGACGGTCACGGTAGAGGCGACCACGAATCGACCGTCGATGTAGACGTCGATGGGGCCACGCAGCAGCGGCGCTTCGATGGGGTTGCGGAGCACCAGCACCCGGAAGACCTCGGGACTGCGGCTGGGGACGGTGATGAAGCGAGCGGTGGCCTCCGCGGTGGGGCTGACCAGCGGTACCCCGTGGGCCTCACCATCGCTGGCGACAGTCGCGGGAGCGTCGGCAACGTACGCGTAGTCGAAGCCATCGACGGCGTGGGCCCACGCGTGGCCGGTCGGGGCGGCTCGTTGCTCCACCGCACGGGCTTTGGCCTGCGCGGCGTGGGCCCGCCCCAGTGCCATGTCGACGGTGGCCGAGTCGACGGAGGCGAGCTGGCCGTACAGCTGCGCCGACGTGGCGGACACCAGCCCTCCACGGCGGCTGTCGTCGGCGGGCGCGAGTCGAAGCCGTCCGTACTCGAGCAAGGCGCGGTCGGCTTGGATCGACGTGGGAGCCGGGGGTTGCTCCTCCACCTCGGCCGGCGGAGGTACGCCCTGCAAAGGCCCGCCGCCACCGGATCCGAACCGCTCGAGGGCGCCCCCAATCGACGCGGCGGCGCCCGATCGCTTCTTCGCAGAACGAGACGGCCGAGCGCCCAGGGACATGGGGGGCGCCTGCGGAGCGGCGGCCTGTGGGGGCGGTGGCGGTGCGCCTGCGGGCCCGCCGAAGGCGGCCGCGGGCGCGGCGGACTCGAGCTCGATCTCGCCCAGATCCTCCATGGCGAGCAACGCTGTGCCCTCGGCCGCGGGCTCTGGGGATGCCATGGGGGCAGGCGCGGGTGTGGGCACGGGCGCCGAGCGGCGCCGAGGCTTGCGGCGGCGGGCTGGTGCGGGCGAGCCGAGGTCGCGATCGTAGTCCGCGAACAGCTGCGCCGTGTCGGTGGGCGGAGGGCGCCAGCCCACCCGGGCGGGCGTGGGCTGTCGTCGCCCGATCCGCAGCGATCGCAGCTGCGGCAGCTCGGTCCACTGCTGCGGATGGGCCGTCGACAGCGTGAGCGCGACGTTGGTCCATGACTCGGTCGTGGCTTGAGCCACCATGGCCCGCAGCTCGAGGACCCCGCGTTGGAGCGACGGATCCAGCCGCAGCACGTAACCGGGGGCCCAGCGTGCTCCGGGCACGAAGTAGCGCAGGACGAGTCGAACCTCGGCGGCGGTGGCAGTCGCGCTGTCGTGCAACCCCAGCACCACCGCCTTGCGGGCCTCGAACTCGCGAGGATTGTGTGCCGTCGAGGCGGTCCGCTCCCGCTCCTTCAGGGTCTCGAAGCGCTCCTTGGCCGCATGGCAACGAGTCGCGGCCGCGGTCATCTCGGCCTCCAGCCGGTCCAGTCGCTGCCGACGAAAGTCGAGCACGGCCAGCCGCGTCTGCGTGGGAGACGGACGCGGGGGTTCCCCTTCGGCCGGCACGCCCCGGGGCCCAGGCTCCAGGCGTGAGACGCTCGAATGCACGGCCGCGAGGTCGGCCCGAGCCCGCTCCGCCTGCGCCAGCTCGAGGGCCGCGGCCTCCAGTTCGTCGTCGGTGGGAGGCCGCAGCGAGGGGTCGGGTGCGGGCACGGCCAAGGTCACGTGGGCCTCGGCGGGCAGCGGTGCAGTCCCGTCCTGCGGTGGTTCGATGGCCACCTGCAGCGAGGCGTCATCGAGCAGCATCGGCAAACCCTCCACCCGGACCCGAGCGGGGAAGCCCGGTGCCGTGCGGGTGAGGGTGGCGGTACGGGTCACCAGGGCGCCGCGTCGAAAGACGGTGACGGCGGCAATCCGCGAAGACAGCGTAGGCGTGGGCATGAGGCGCGGGACAGCACCGTACCACCGCGACGCACCGCTGCGGCGTACCTAGGAGCGCAGCGGCGGCAGCTGGTGGATGCTCTGTTCCCAGTGCTGGCCATCGAAGTCGCGCACGTGCACCGCGGCGACCGTGCCCGGCTCTAGGCAGCGAGCGTTGACGCTGTAGCCGTCGGGATGCGATCGCGGCACGTAGAACGACTCGACGCCGCAGCGCTCGCAGAACAGATGCTTGGCCGTCCCCGTGTTGAACGAGTAGGTCCGCAGCGCGTCCGCACCCGTCAGCAGCCGAAACCGCGAACGCGGCACGATGAGATGGAGGAATCCCAGACGGCGGCACATCGAGCAGTTGCAGGCCTCGACGTGGATCTCGGCCGGGGCCAGCACCGAAAACCGCACGCATCGGCAATGACAGCCGCCCTCGTGGGCGATGAGCGCGTCGTCGGACATGGCGAGGCGGGTATGCTACCCCTCCCCGCTCGCCGATGCGCATCCTCGTCGTCGCCACCGAGATCCTGCTGCCCGACCGCCACGGGGGCTCGACCCACGTCCAGGAGCTGGTACGCCATCTGGCCGAGCATGGGCCCACGCTGCTGCTGGCGCGCCGTGGCTCCAAGGGTGAAGGGCTGGCGGCCGTGGGGCGGCCGATGCCGCGGCTGTCCGCGCTGCGCCAGGCCAGCGCCCTGGCCAACGTGCCGTCGGCCCTCGCTGCCGCCCGCGACTTTCGGCCCGACGTCATCTACGAGCGTTGCACGTCGTACGGCCTGGGCGCGGTGATCAGCCGACGTCTGGGGATTCCGCTGCTGACGATGATCCTCGACCAGCGCTACAGCTGGCTGTCGCTGCTGCAGGCTCGGCGCTTGGTGGCAACCCGCCTCGATCTGGTCCCGGCGATGGTGCGCAGCAAGGCCGTCCAGGTGAGCTGGGGCGCCAATGCCGAGCTGTTCGATGCGACCCTGCCGGCCGGGCCCGCCCGCCAGGAGCACGGGCTGGGTGATGCGTTCGTGGTCGGCTACAGCGGCTCGTTCAAGCCCTGGCATGGGGTCGACGTACTGGTGGAGGCCGCCGCACGGCTGCGTGACCGACCCGTCCGGTATCTGATGGTCGGCGATGGGCCTCTGCGCGCCACCCTCGAGCAGTGCATCGAGGCGCTCGGTCTGCGTTCGAAGTTCGTGTTCACCGGCTCGGTGCCCTACGATCGGGTGCCGCGGATCCTCGCGGCCGCCGACGTGTGCGTGGCGCCGTTCGTGCCCGAGCGGCACGGACCGTCGCGAGCCAAGGGGTTCATCCTCGACCCGCTCAAGGTCTTCGAGTACCTGGCCCAGGCCAAGCCCACGATCACGATTCGGGCCCCCAACATCGAGGCTCTGTTCGACGACCGCGAGCATCTGCGGCTGGTGACCCCCGGCGATCCCACCGCCCTGGCGGATGCCATCGCCGAGGCGATGGACGACCCCGAGGCCACCCGTGCGGCCGCCCAGGCTGGACATGCACGGGTGCTGGAGCGCCACACGTGGCGTGCGCACGCGACCCAGCTGGCGGGGTTGTTCGACGAGATGCGCGCCGAGACCTGATCGCGGCACTGCGCCGGGCCCTGACCGCCGCCTCCAGTATGGGCGCCGAG
>JAHZJA010000223.1 GCA_022601155.1 Deltaproteobacteria bacterium
CCCGAATTCGACGAGAAATAGTTGCCCGTGCCATGGCACGCAGCACGGGCGGGCGGTGACGCAAGCGGTAGTACTGTCGTCGTTGCCGCAATGAGTGCGACGATGGCGGTCTTGTGTATTGGTCGGTTCAATGCGCTCATTGGACGTCTCTGTCTTTCGCAACGGAAGGCCATCCCATCGGCCTCACCTTTGTCGTGTAGTTCCAGACGGGATGCCGCGGTTTAAACAAACGGACCGAAATCGGGGAATGAGCCTCAGTCGAGCTCATCCTCGCCCATGACGTACCAGCGGCTACAGCTCGGGCTATCGTTTCCGTCCTTTGGACCAATGTCGAACGACGGACCGGTGATCACGGAAGGACGTGCTTCCAAGATCCACCCACCCACACCTACCGCCGGGGCATCAACTCCACCAAGAACGTCACAGAGGGTGGGGATCTTCGGCTGCGAGTTTGAAGTGACCCGCAACTACCCGACCCGTCATCCTGGCGCCGAGCCTTCCTCGAGGCACGTCGCGTCCGCTGAAGTGGCGCGGTAGGCTACACCTCGTGCGACTCATCGGCCGAAGGGTTCCCGGTGGCGGCCCCGCCAGCGCTGCCCCACGTGGGCCTGCGATGGCACTACCGCTGCCGCGAAGAGGAGCCGATCGCGTTCTCCAACCACGCCATGCGCGAGGGGGCTTGCTCACCACTCGCTCGGTGCGAGGCCCACGGCCCCGCCAGCGCTGCGATGGATCGCGGGGGTCGGACTCCTCGGGATGAGGGCGGGCTGTGGGAGGCGCGCCCGAACTCACCGTATAACGGCGATGGCATGGCGACCGAGGACCCACCCCTGCGCGAGCAACTGGTCGTGCAGGTTCTGCGAGCCGACGATCCGCGCGCGTGCGCCCGCGAGCTCGCCGACACCCACCGCTTGCCCCCGGCGGCGGTGTGGCAGTGGTCGGTCGAGCACGCCCGTCGGCGCGCAGCCGAGCACCTGACCCCCGCCGAGGTCGACGGGGCGTTGCGAGACGAAGCCGGCTTGCGGGCGCTGCTCGTGGTCGTCGAGGGCGACCGCACGCAGGCCATGGCCAACCGGCTGCACGAGCTGCTGCGCACGATGCCCGTGGAGCCCTCCGTCATCACGACGGCCTTCGCAAACCTGCCCGACGACGGCAGTCTCGACCACCACCTGGAGGCGCTGCTGTTTCGCGAGGCATGCCCCGTGGACCTGCTCGAGCAATTCATCGAGCGCGAGCGCAGCGTCACCACCATCGCCCACCGCGCTGGTCCCCGCCACCTCCTCGAGCGTGTGCGTCGGGTGTACGCGTTCGATGAGCCCGTCCTCACCCTCCTGCGTGACTACTACCTGGCGCCCGATGAACCCCTCGACGCTGCGCTGCGATTCATCGATGAAGTGGCGCCCCGCTTCGCGGACGCGATCGAGCACAACCTGGCGTACTGGAAGGGCGTGCCCCCCGAGCGTCGCGATGCGGTGCAGGCTCGGCTGGACATGTTGCGATCGCGCGGAGCGTGATTCGCAGACCATCGGCCGAGGGGGGTCCCGGGGCGTAGCCCCCCCAGCATCAGGAGCGCTCGCACGGCGTGGGGTCCCGCTCGAAAGTCCGTCGAGGACCGGATGCGTGAGCATTGCGGCGTGGCCAGCCCGATGGAGGGCGCCAATTACCGGTGTGCCCATACTGGCTGCCGCCAGTGACCGGCGCGCGTTGCTGGAGGCACCTCATGCAACGGCATGCGCGACGTGAATGAAGGTTGGACTTGCAAATGCAATTCTTTTGCATATAAATGGAAGGGGGCTCCTCGCAGGGGCACCGCTGTCGACCTCATCCTCCGCTCGGAGGGTCTGGCCGTATCCCCGTGCCCCTGCGCGAGGGCCCAGAAGGAGAGATCGTGCCCCAGCCGCAAGCATCTGCTCAGAGGCGCCTACCCGTCACCGTATTGTCGGGATTCCTCGGCGCAGGAAAGACCACGCTCCTCAACCAGGTGCTCAACAACCGCCAGGGACGCCGCGTCGCGGTGATCGTCAATGACATGAGCGAGGTCAACATCGACGCGGCGCTCGTGGAGCGTGGTGGTGCCGAGCTATCGCGCACTGACGAGAAGCTGGTCGAGATGTCCAATGGGTGCATCTGCTGCACCCTCCGTGACGATCTTCTCGCCGAGGTCTCTCGCCTTGCCGGCGAGGGTCGCTTCGACTACCTGCTCATCGAGTCGACGGGCATCTCCGAGCCGATTCCCGTCGCGCAGACCTTCACATTCGAGGACGAGGACGGGATCAGCCTCAGCCAGGTCGCGAGGCTGGACACCATGGTGACGGTGGTCGACGCAGCGAGCTTCCTGCGTGACTACCGTGCGGCCGAGGCCCTGGGCGATCGCGGTGAGTCGCTGGGCGAAGACGATCATCGGACCGTCACCGATCTGCTCGTCGACCAGGTCGAGTTCGCCGACGTCATCGTGCTCAACAAGCTCGATCTGGTCGATGAGGAGCAGGCCCGCGAGGTCGAAGGGATCATCAAGGCGCTCAACCCCGGCGCGCGGATCCTGCCGACCACGCGAGGCGAGGTCCCGCTCCAGAGCGTGCTCGACACCGGCTTGTTCGACTATGAGAGGGCCGCGAACTCGGCGGGGTGGATCCGCGAGCTCCAAGGAGAGCACACGCCCGAGACCGAGGAGTACGGCATCTCGAGCTTCACCTATCGCACGGCGCGGCCGTTCGACGCGGAGAAGCTCTGGGCGTTCATCCACGCCGACGAGAGCTGGCGGGGCGTGCTTCGCTCCAAGGGGTTCTTCTGGGTGGCGGCCGATCACCGGGTCGCCTACGAGTGGGCGCAGGCCGGAGGCGTCAGCAGTGTGAACCCCATGGGCATGTGGTGGGCCGCCGTCCCGCGGGAGCGCTGGACGCAACCCGAGGGGCAGCGGCCCGACGAGCAGCCGGACTGGCACCGGCGCTTTGGCGACCGCGCGCAACAACTGGTCTTCATCGGACAGGACATGGATGAGGCCGCGATGCGGGCCCGGCTGGACGCTTGCTTGCTCGACGAGACGCTCGCGGGCGAAGACTTCACGGCCTGGACTACGCGGCCCAATCCCTTCCCCGAGCTCCATGGGGTCGCACAGGCGCCGTGACGGAGGCCACGATGGAGTATCGAAGTGATGCGATCGACCGAGCCGGAGCGGTGGCCAGCTGTGCATGCGCGGTTCACTGCCTGCTGTGTGCTCTGCTTCCCGGTGTCTTGGGAGCCGTGGGGCTGGGCGCGGTGCTCGGTCACGAGGCCGAGTGGGGCCTGACGCTGGTCGCGGTCGTCTTCGCATCGACGGCGCTGTGGCTCGGTTGGCGAAGGCATCGCTCTTGGTCGGTCGTCGTCGCGTTGAGCGTGGGGGTGGCGGGTCTGTTGCTCTCGCGGCTGCTCGAAGAGGCGGGGGGGCCCATGGTCGGGACCGCGTTGGGGATCCTCGCCGGTGCGGTCCTCGTCGTCGGGCATGTCTGGAACCTCCGCGCTTCACGGCGCTGCCAGGCGGAGTGCACGTGAGTGTTCCAATGGGTTCTCGCCCCCTCCCTCTCGGGGGAGGGGCGCAGTGAAGGCCAGCATCCGTCGAGGTTGCGCGTGATCATGGCGTCGATGAGTCCCTGGGCGGCGGGAGTGCGTATCGCCCCAGCGAACACGTGGTGCAGGAACATCGACCTCATTGGACCCACTCTCACCCCGCAGCGTCGTGAGAGGCTCGGTCGGCCCGCGTGCGCGGCTGCAAACCTCCTGCGCCTCGTAGACCGCGAAGGCGTTACGCGACAGCTCGACGCCGACGGAGGGCGCACAAGGCGAGCAGGCTGAGAGCGCCCCAGCCTGCCGGCGCAGTGCCGTGAAGGCGGCAGCCACCCCCCTGATCTTCCACCGCGTCGGCGGTGTCGGTGCCGGTGTCCGTCTGCGTGGTCTCGCATGCCGGGTCCGTGACCGACCCGACTGTGCAGTCGTCGGGCTCGTCGTTGCAACCTGCGGACTCCTCAGGGAGCACGATGATGGTCTCGTACTGGTACGCCGTGTACGTCATGTCGTTGGGATCGGTGAAGTCCACGCGCAGGATCGTCGACGTACCCGCGGCCTGCACAGGGACCTCCCACGCCACAGTGAACTCGTCGCCCTGGACCGCCACGTTCTCGGCGAAGGGGATCCACGTGGAGTCGGAGGGGCGGGGACTGGGATTGGTGGTGAACAACGCCGTCATCGTCGTCCCCGGCAATGCGCTGACACATCCTTCGACGCGTACGGTATCGCCGGGGCAGAGCGTCTGCTGCCCGGTGGTGATTGCCGCGGCCGGGCCACCGCCTGCCGGGTCCCCACCGTCGTGCACCCGCACGACGCCTCCCACTCGGGGCGTCCATAGGTTGAACGGCGGCTCGTACGTGTAGCCCAGCAGGAGGTAGACGCCATCGGGGACCGTGGTGGTGTCCCAGGTCACCGGCTCCGAGGCCACCGCGTCGGTGATCGGGCGCCGATCGGAGTCCTCGGTGATCCGATGCCAGCAACCGGTCCATTCGCCCGCGAGCTCGAAGATGTCGTCGTCGGGCGGAGTGACGAAGTCCTCGTTGCTGTCCAAGGTCTCCTCGACGTCGGCCACCGAGATCCAGCTGGGGAGATCCTCCTGGAGATAGGTCTGTCGGCAGATCGCGAAGAACTGATGGGTCCGACTGTCCTCGACCTCGTCGTCGGTGACGCCTGTGTCCTCGTAGGGGATTCCGTAGACCAGGGCATAGTTCGGATCGATGCTTCGATCGACCAACTCCATGCAGGCCACGTCGTCCCACTCGACCGGAGTCCGCGGGTGCAGTGAATCCCCGGCGTTGGCACGGCCAGAGGCCACGATGATGCAGAGCGCTACGGCGGCGGGAAGTACGGTTAGGGAACTCGAAGCAAACAGTCGTACCTGTCTTTCATCATCGTGGCCACGGTGCGTCGGGCCTACGGGCGGGTTGACGGGTCGAGCATCACGCACGGGATCGTGCCCTCATTGCAGCTCCCCTCGAAAGCAACCCATCAGATAGGGGAAGGTTTCCGTTGCGTAGTAGCCGTAGTTTCCGTTCGCGTCGGTGAGGCCATTGCATTCGTCGAGGTCGCCCAACCCTTCGACGTAGGTATGCGCCGCCCAGGTATCCGAGTCGAAGAGCGACTCGTCGGTGAGCTCATAGGAGGACGCATAGTCGAATCCGCCGTAGATCGGGTATCCGTCCAGGGCGTAGCCATAGACGACGCGGCCGTCAGACTCGGAGAAACGGCACCTGTCACTGCCGGTGACCATGAACAGGTGATAGTGGTAGGTCGATGGGCCGTTGTGTCCCCCGCACTCCGTAAAGCCGCCGGGGCGCGCATTGACGTCACCACCGGGTCCCTCGGTGGGGCCAAAGATGGGAATCCCGTTGACGGCAACCCCGATGGCGCCGACGATCGGCACTTCGGTCGTCGTGTCGGCGACGGTGGGCGAGGCCGGAAAGGTGTACGTCATGTCAATCTCCGACGGAACGCCGGGAGAGCTCGCGATGTAGGGGAAGTCTGGGATGGAGTTGGACATGACGGTGACCATTCCATCCGAGCAGGTGGCACTGACGAGTGGCTCGGGCAGGTCCGGGTTGGCGGAGCCGAGCGTCTGAAACAAGGCTGCGATATCCTCGCAGGACTCCGGCGCGAGGGTGTCGCCAGTGTCGCCAGTGTCGCCAGATTCGTCCGTGCCGTCGGCGCTTTCGGTGTTGGCCTCGGCATCTGAATCCATCATCGCGTCATCGCTGGCACAGCCGGGCGCTGCGCCCAAGACCCCGCAGAGCGCAAGCGCGGCGGGCCACCGGTACGCGTGCTCTCCCCTTGCCGAGCACGAGGGTCGAGGAACCTGCGACGAGAGAGGGCGAGCTGTGGTCCGTTGCATGGAGCGAACGCGTCTGCAAGCGGCGCGCCGCCGCGTCAGAAAAACAATGCTCGGCGGTTTGCGGCTGCGCGGTGCGGAGCGACACCGCCGAAACCGCAGTGCGCCCATGCGAGACCTGCACGACTTCATCCATCCCCAACCCTTGCGCTCGCGCTGGTCCGCCGGACCGGGGCCACGCTCGAGCCGGTCGCGGCGGCGTGACCTCACTGCCGTGTCTGCGGGGGGAGCTCCGCAGCGCGTGTCTCCGTGCCCAAGAGGAGGTGGTTGACACGCTCAGCGGAAAGACCTGTCCGCGAGCTGGAGGCCCCCAGGACAGCCCTTAGAGCTCCAGCAGCCGTGCGTGTCCGTCGCGGAAGACGGGCCAGCCATCGCCCACCAGCACCGCGTCGATCTCCGATCGCGAGGCCAGCTGTTGGACCGATGCCCTCGCCGCCTTGGGATCGACAAGCTTGGCGTCGGGCAGCAAGTTCAGCCCTCCCCCCGTCTGCCCGCGAATCAGATCCCCCGTGATCAGCGTGCGCCGATCGACGACGAGTGCGAGCTCTCCGGGGGTCTTCGAACCATGTACCGCGACAACTTCGAGGCCATCGATCCAGGGGGTGCCGCCGTCCAGCCACACGTCGCATCGGATCGGAAACGAGTCGCGCTCCGCCGCGGGCCCGACGACCTCTGCTCCGAAGACCTCGGCCAGCTGCGCCGTGTCGCGGACGTGGTCCGAGTTGGTCACCAGGACATGCTGCACGCCGCCAAGGCTGCGCACATGCTCGAGGTCGTGCGGCGTCAGGGGCACGGGGTCGACCATCACATTGCCCCCAGGTCGCACGAGGAAGTAGCCGTTGAAGTCGAGGTTCCGCGCCTCGTCGAACGTCGAGAACGTGAGTATGTCGCCGTGGTGGGTGGACTTCATGGAGCCCGAGCCTACACCCCGCAATCGGGACATCTCACCCGACGCCCGCGGAGGCGATCAGTACGACCCGGAGACGCTCGTTGATTGCATTGTCGTGCGAGCGGCGGCCGGTCGCCTCGTGGACCTGGCGTGGAGGCGACGAGGGCCGCGCCCCCACCGGACGCGGCCCAAGACAGGCTGCAGCGACGACTACTCGATCGAGTCGAAGCACGGGCTGCAGTACGCGGCCTCACCCTCGCAGCCGATCATCGAGCCAATCGAGCCAGCCGGGGCGCAGTTGTTGCAGGATTCGGGGCAGTGGTCGCACGACTTGGCGCAGTACGCCGGATACGCCTCCGAGTCTGGCTGGATGACCACGTCGCCGGGCTGTGCTTCGGATCGCGTGGGGGCGGCTTGCGCATCGACGGAGACGCTCATGCCTCCCAACAGGATGCCCAACACGGAGAGTGAGAGAACCAACGGAATATTGTTCATTAGCACCTGCTTATCACGCGTCGAACGGAATAGCGGCAGGTTGACGGTGTCTTCGTTCGGCCAAGAAACGTCGCGCTGTCGACTCCGCCATCGGTCGAAACCGCCTCGTAAGGTCTGCTGAGAGCCCCGTTTCGCGCATGCCTGATCGGCTTCGCCCGATGGCTTGGCACGGTGGCGAGCTCGCCGAAAGGGGAGCCCGATGGTGGCTCGAACCCGAGCTCGTTCTCGCCGCTTCACACGCAGAAGTGGCCGAACACGCCGACGTCCACGCACTCCATCGGGTCGGGGCACGTGGCTTCATCTTCGCAATCCAGCGCGCACACGAACTCGTCCATGCCTTCGACGTTGACCTCTACGCAGACGGGAACCGCGGTGCCGCCGGGAGAGGGGTCGCAGTCGGCCACGGGATCGTCGCAGCCGGTCTGCGAGCAGAAGCCGCCCAGCAACGTCCCCCCCAGGCCGAAGAGCGTGACACACAGATCGGGGGCGGGGCCGCACTCCTCGAGCATCCGGCACGACGAGTACATGCCGACGGGGGGCTGGGTGCCGCCGTCGCTGCCTCCGTTGCCCGTGCTCATCTGGACTCCGGTCGTGTCGCTCGGGCCGTCGGTGCCGTCGGGCCCGGTGGGAGTGCTGCCGGTCGAGCCGATGGGGTTGGTGTCATCACCACCCATGGTCGCTCCGCCACCCGTGGCTGAGGTGTTCGCATCGATGCCGGTCGACGAAACCGGGGTCACCGTCGGGTCGCGCTCGAACGGATCGTAGTAGCCCGATGGTCGACTGCACGCCGCGATCGAAACGACGACCGATAACGATCCCCTCCAAGGCACACGCATTGCACGACCCTCCGCGGCCGGAGCATAGCGTGGGCCGCAGGCCGGCTGTGCACGCATGCGAACCACGACCTCGAGTTGACGAGTGTCTACTCGGGCAGCGTCATCGCTACGCGCGAGGACTCGACCTTGAACGGTCGCGCCGACCGGCGGTGGTCATGTGTCAACCTCGTCCGTCATCGTGCGCAACGCGGGTGTCGAGCCTCGAGATCGCCGCAGTACCTCCACGATCCACACCACGACGACTGCCCTCGCCGGCCCGCGCTCGCAACGGTGGGCTCTGCCGAGGAGAGCCCACCGGCAGGTCCAGGCGCGAGACGACACCGGCGAGCGGCAGCGCGCAGCCCAGGCCGAAGCGGAGCCGCGGCGTAATCCCTACGAGGACATCGCGGGGGAAACCAACCTATGCTCGCTCGGCCATCTCCGGTAGAGCCATGCCCAGGTACCTTCGTCGCTGCTTGCCCGTTGCTCTGGCGATCGCGGTGGGGATCGGGTGCGCGCGGCCGTCGACCCCAACGGCGGGCTGGGAGCGCCCCCGTGTGGCGGTCGAGGACTACGACGTGTCCGACGCGCGGGTGCTCCCTCCGATGTGGAGGGAGCTTCAGCCGGGACCCCACGGGGTGGGCTACCGGGTCCTCACTCTCGAGGACCCGTCCCGGTCCTATCGCCTGCACACCGAGGTCGCGGCGCATCCCCGCCCGATCGTCGCTGGGGTCTGGTATCCGGCCCGGCGAAACACCGGTGATGCCCTCACGCTCAGAGACTACTTCGTCCTCGATGGATCCGGAGGCTTTGCGAAGATCATCTCGGCCTACCTGCAGGCGGTGGTCGTCGAAGCGGTCTTCGAGGGGCTCCCCGAGCTGCTGAGCGAGGACGAGCAGGGCAGGCTCGACCATGCCCTGGGCACTGCGGCGATGGCTCGGCGCGACGCAGTGCTGGCGGCGACCGAGGGTCCCCTGTTGCTTGCGCATCCTGGACTGGGTGGGGCGTATCCAGACGGCATGGTGCTGTACGAGTACCTCGCGTCCCACGGCTGGGTGGTGGTCGCCGGGTTGTTTCAGCAGGCTCGGGGCAATTGGATCAACGTCGACTGGGATCCGAGCAACAGCGTGCAGGATCTCGACCTCCTACGCCGCGAGGTCCCGCGGACGCTGGGCTACGCCCCGAGCGTGTTCGCGTCGCTCGGGCACAGCTACGGAGCCCAGGCGGCGCTGGTCTATGCCAGCCTGCCCGACCGAGTGCAGGCGGTGGTCAGCCTCGACTCGACGATGGATCGCGATCCACCATGGTGGAAGGACGACGACCACGGGCCGTGGCTCGATCGCGCTGGGCTCATCGAAGTGCCTGCGTTGTTGTTCTTTCAGGCCGGAAAGTCGCGCTCGTTCTTCGACGAGATCGGGGCTCCGCGCGAGCTGGTCACCGTCGAGGGGCTGGCGCACAATGATTTCGAGGGGCTCGCGGGAGCGC
>JAHZJA010000224.1 GCA_022601155.1 Deltaproteobacteria bacterium
TCGGCCTCGTCCAGCCGCCCCGCGTCAAAGAAGATCAGGGCGAGATTGTTGTGACCGATGCCGACGCTGGTGTGGTCCGGTCCCAGCGCGCGCTGCCAGATCGACAACGCCTTGCGCATCTGGACTTCCGCGGCTGCAGACTGCCCTTGCGCATTCAGCATGAGGCCGAGGTTGCTGCGGGACTGCGCCACGTCGGCGTGCTCGGGGCCGAGCACGTTCTCCAGGATCTCCAGCGCCTTGTGCAGCTCGACCTCCGCCTCTGCGTAGCGCGCTTGCCCGTGGAGGATGTTGGCAAGGCTGTTGAGCGCGTGGCCAATGTCGTGGTGGCCGGGCTCGAGGACTCGCTCGCGGATGGCCAGGGCCTGGCGGGTCAACGACTCGGACTCGTCGAGCTTGCCCTGGGCGTAGAGCACCATCGCGAGATTGCCCATCGCCAACGCAACCTCCGGATGTTCGGAGCCCAACGCCTCCTCCATCAGCTCGAGTGCCCGCCGCAGCGAGGCCTCCGCTTCCTCGTTCTTGGCCTGGGCGGTCAGTACCTGGGCGAGGTTGTTGAGGAACAGCGCAACGGTGGGGTGATCGGGTCCCAGGGCCTCGCGCACCAGCGCCATCCCGCGCCGAATCTCGATCTCGGCGGCATCGTACTCGCCGCGCACGGTCAGGACTTGGGCGAGGTTGCCCATGGAGATTGCGATCTCCACGTCATCGGAGTGTGGGCTCTGTTGCCGGAGCTCCAGCCCGCGTCGGTACTCGGCCTCGGCCTCGGCGAGCTTGCCCTCGAGCATCAGGACGCTCGCGAACGAGTTTCTGGCGCTCGCTTCGCGCAGGGGATCACCCATCGCGAGTCCGAGGCTCAACGTCCACAGCTGCCGCCCTTCCGCCATGCGCCGCAGCTCGCAGCCGACCACGAAGACCAGCTCCTCGGCGATCTCCTGCATCAGATCCCACTGGCGCCAGCGGGCGGCCGACTCCAACGCGACATGCAGGCGTACGGCGGCGTCTTCGTAGCGCCCGAGGTAGTCGAGTGAGCCGCCCACGCCATACTCGACCTCCGTCACCACGGGACCGTAGTCCGTCTGTGCCAGCGCGCGCTCGGCCTCTTCGACGAGCTGCTGGGATCGGGAGTACCGGCCGGCTTCGGCCTCCGCGTCGGCTTCGGCCAGGTGTTTTCGAATGCGGGCCACCACTTCGGCCTGCTCGGGCGTGGGCGGATCCACATCGGCGCTGAGCGCTTTGGTGTCCGCGCAGCGGTCCAGCGAGCTCAGGCTCCCCACCACGTCGGCTGCGTTGCGGGTCACGTCGAGGTCGGCGTTGGTGAGCACGGCGGTCACGGCTTCGAGCTCGAGGCGGGCCCGATGCAGGCAGCCCATGCGAAGGTCGAGCATCTGTGTCGACTGCTCGGCGCGGACGGCCGTCGCCTCGCATGCCTCGGTGTGCATCGCAGTCCACGCGTCGGCGTAGCGATCGAGTTCGGCGCGGGTCCGCTCCCACGCCGGACCCGTGAACGATCCCCCGCTGCCGAGCATGGCCGTGCGTACGTCGGTGGCCACCGCTTCGTCCCACACTCCGGCGAGGTGTTCCCGGGCGCCAGCGCACGTCTGCGTGCGGGCCATCGACCACGACCAGCCGCCCAGGCCGATCGCGCCCACGAGGCCGATGCCCCCAAAGGCGGCCAGCCAGCGGTTGCGTTGCCGACGGGGGTCGTGGTCGAGCGCCGCCAGCAGCAGCTCCATGGTGGCGAAGCGTTCGGCGGGCTCGGGCGCCAGCCCGCGTCGGAGGGCATCCACCAGCCCGCTGGGAAGTCCGGGCGCCTGCGACGGCCACGGGGGCGGACCTTGGAGCTTCTCGCGGAGCAGTGCCTTGGTGCTCTTGGCGCGGTGCGGCGGCTCGCCCGTGAGCGCCTCCCACAGCGAGACACAAAACGCATACTGGTCGGCCGCGGGTCCCAGGTCTTGGCCACGGTGTTGCTCGGGCGCCATGTACCGCGGTGTTCCGACCACGGCGCCCACGCGCGTCAGCGCCACATCGAGTGCGCTGCTGGTCATGCTGTCGCCGGGTCCCAGCGGGAGCTCGGTGTGGCTGTCGCCCGACAGGCTGCGCGGGGTGGTGACCTTGGCGAGGCCGAAATCGGTGACCTTGACGGTCCCGGTGTCGGCTACCAGCACGTTCTCCGGCTTGAAGTCGCGGTGCAGCAGCCCCGCGTCGTGGGCGGCCGCGAGCCCTCGTCCCGCCTGAAGCATGTGCGCCACGATCTCCTGCCACGGGCGCTCGGCTTGGACAGTCCAGCGGCGCATCGTTTGTCCGCAGATGAACTCCATGACCAGGACGACGCCGACCTCCGACTCCTCCACGTCGTGGAGCGCCACCACGTGGGGATGCGACAGCTGAGCCATCGCTTGGGCCTCTCGCATCATGCGTTCGCGCGCATGGGGATCGAGGGTCCAGCCGGAGACGATCTTGAGGGCCACCTCCCGCTGCAGCTTGGGATCGTAGGCTCGCAACACGCAGCCCATCGCGCCGCGACCGATCTTCTCGAGCACCACGTAGCGGCCCTGCAGCGCGCCGATCTCGGGCTCCTGGACGACCAGTCGGGCCCCATCGTCCTTGGCGTCGGCGTGGGGGTCGATGAATGCGGTGCGGATCTCCGAATCCATCTGCGAGCCCGTGACCGCTTCCACCATCACTCGGAGTATTGCAGGGCGTCGCCAGAGTTTGCGATGCAATCGCCACGACCACGGCCGCCGAACGTCATTGGCAGGTGCAATCGTTGGGCCCTGGCTCGCACACCTGCGTGCGGGGCTCGTGGTGCTCGGTCGTTGGTCCACCCCTGACGCTGTGGTTGTTATGCTGTCTACGGTTGTTCCATGGCGCCCACTACCGATCCCACCGAGTCGCTCCGCAACCAAGCCGCATCAATGCCTTCTGTTGCATCCGGAACTTCGTGCAATCAGAGCTCGTTTCGGGTCGGCAAGACCGCGTTCCTGTTCGTAGGACCCGGACCCAAGGGGCAGGGCTACAAGGCCATGTTCAAGCTCGACCACTTGCGTGGCGAAGCGGCGAAGTTGTCGGCCAAGAATCCCCAGCGCGTACAGGTCGGGTCTACGGGGTGGGTGACTACGCGGTTTACGGCGGACGATCCGTTGCCGAGATCGATCTGGGGGCCCTGGCTCGAGGAGTCGTACGCGATCGTGACGGCGAAGAAGACGGCGAAAAAGAAGAAGACGACCGCGAAGAAGAAGACGATCGCGAAGAAGAAGACGACGGCAAAGAAGAAGA
>JAHZJA010000225.1 GCA_022601155.1 Deltaproteobacteria bacterium
GCAGGCGTTCGTCGAGGCCGGTGATGTACGTACGGACTGCATCGCGATCGGCACGCCGGAAGCGGGCGCCGAGCTCCTCGTCGAGACCGGCAGCGAACAAGGTGTCGTAGCGTCGGCGCGTGTCCACCAGGTCGGCGGGCCCCGGGGTGGCGCCGTCGGGGAGGGCCGCTGCGGCGCCTCGGACCTTCGCGCAATCGACCGCGGGTTGGTCCCCGACCTGCGGCACGACGGGCCCCGCCGCAACACAATGGCGGAAGTACCCCAGGAACTCGCGCTCGGTGGTCTGGTGCGTACTGTCGCCCGTGAGCTCATCGTTGTCCGAGCCGTAGAACCCAGGCCAGTCGGGATACATGGGCCAGATCGGGCGAGAGCGGGGGCCGTGGCAGCGGAGGCAATCGTCGTCGGGCTCGTGGGGTTGGTACGGCGCCACCGCCCACGCCGAGTCACCCCCTTCGTGACCGACCGGAATATCGAGCCCCCACAGCTCGAACCGGTGGGCCTTGGAATCCCAGCCCATCAGATCCAGGCGATCGGCTCCGGTCTGCGTGCGGGTATCGGCCCCGCTGGCGGTCAGGCCCCCGTTGAACGAGATGGTGGTGCCCGTCGCCTGGTCCCACATGATCACGCGGGGGAAGTCGAGGTCGGCGCTCTGGCTGCGCTTGGCGAGTGCGTCACCCACCACGTCGGCCATCAGCTCTTGGGGGTGGCCTCGCAGGCCGCTGCCCTTGGTCCCGTGCTTGAGTGTGAAGTTGAGTCGGAAGCGGGCGGGCAGGTCGCGGAGGATGTCGCCAATCCGCAGGGTGTCGTCGGGCGAACGCGCCGAGCGAACGACACACAGCAGCTCGGTGAGGGTGACGGTGTCGTCCAGGGCGTCGACCGAGGCGCACAGCGTGCCGTGGTCGCAGGGGAAGCGGGCCAGACCCTCACCCTCGCACTGGCGGGCTGGGGGCGTGATGGTGGTGGTCGTCGTCGTGGTCTCGATCGTCGCGGGCCGTGCTCGTTGCTCGGCCGCGGCGGGTGCGGCTGCGGGAGCGCTTGGGGGCGCCGCGGGTGGCTCGGACTGTTCCGTGCACGCCATCGCGAGGCCGAGTACCCACGGCAGTGCCAGGCGTGCAGGTCGGATCCGAGACATCACGGGTCGCAGCGTACCGTGCTCCAATGGCGGGGGGGTGTCGTCGCCCCCTGGCGCCAGCTGCAATGAGATCACCGCGCCGTGTCCGACGACGGCAACCGTGTACCTGTTGGCGCTCGTGCGGCGTGAGGAGGTGGTCGGGATGTCCGAGCTCGTCGCGGTCACGCCCCCGCGCCAAAGTGCCGCGGCCGCTCGGTCCCCGCCGACCGACCTCGAGCACGGTGTGGCGATAGGCCTACGCGGCCTGGGCCCGCTCGAGCAGGTCGGCGATGACGTCGGCAGCCCGCAGCGCGAACGCCATGATCGTCATCTGCGGATTGACCCCCAGCGACGTGGGCACGACGCTGCCGTCGACGATGTGAAGGTTGTCGGTGCCAAAGACCCGGTGCTCGAAGTCGACGACCGCACGCTCGGGGCTCGACCCCATGGCGCAGGTGCCCAAAGGGTGGGCGCCGAGCAGCCGGAAGTCCATGCGATTGGGCCGCGCCTGAGCCAGGGCCCGCGCCTGCTCCCGGGTGGAGATGATCGGCTGCCGGACGATGCCCGGATCGACCGCGGTGGCCCCCGCCGCGATGAAGATCTCGGCGACCCGCGATGCGGCCAGGGTGAGCCGCTGGCGACTGCGCTCGGACAGCCGGTAGCCGATGAGGGGCCGACCGTCGGGGCCGCGGCGCACCCACCCATCACCTTCGTCGCGCACCATGAAGCCGAACTGGCCCAGTCGATGGAACTGGTCCATCCACGTGGTGAGGGCAGGGCCGACATGAGGCATGGTGGCCGCCAGCATCTGCGGCGGCAGGTAGTAGCCCTCGAACTGGATGCCCTGGTCTTCGAGCCCATGCACCGCGTAGCCCTGCGGGATGGCGGCCCAGGGCTGGAGATCCTCGGGAAGCTGGGCCACCACGCCCATGGCGGGATGGACCGAGAGGTTCTTGCCTACCCGTGGTCCGCCCAAGTCGTTGTCGAACAGCATCACCGGGGTCTGGAGCGAGCCGCACCCGAGCACGAAGCGGTCGGCGAACACCCGCACCACCTTGGATGCACCCGTGTCGTCGGTGCCCCGGGCTTCGAGTGCGACGACCCGTCGCCCCTTCTTGAGGATGCGCGTGACGGGCAGGCCGACGTACAGCTCGGCGCCGGCCTTGAGCGCGTCGGGGATGTACGAGACATCCGTGGAGCGCTTGGCGCCTTGCGGACAGCCGAGGATGCACTCGCCCGCCCCCGGACAGCCCGGAGCATTGCGCGGCAGCGGGCCGTGCGACAGCCCCATGCGGTCGGCACCGCGGGCGATGACCTCGGCGATGCGGCCCAGGGCCTTGGTCTGCCCCGGCTCCACCTGCAGCGCGTGGGTGACCCGCTGCGAGTAGCGGTGAAACTGCGCGGGGGCAAAGTCGGCGGGGAAGCCCAGGGTGGCTTGCCACTGCTCGAGCACGGCGTCGGGGGTGGTGAAGCACGTCCCCGAGTTGATCGCAGTGGTACCGCCGACCATGCGCCCGACGGGCAGCAGCAGCGGGGTTCCCAGCGCGAAATTGGTGCCGGCGTAGCGCCACAGGCTGCGCATGCGATCGGCGGCGTTGCCCACGAAGTGGTGGCGCCGCAGGTAGCGGCCCTCCTCGAGGATCGCCACCGCCACGCCCTTTTCGGCCAGTGCGGCTGCGACCGCAGCCCCTCCGGCCCCCGTGCCTACCACCGCGACCTCGGCGTGGACCTCGGTGACGGCCCCGAGCGACTCGGGCTCGATCACCCGCTGGAAGTGTCGGGGCGGGGTCTCGGCCGACATCGCCAGCGGTGTGGGGTGACCC
>JAHZJA010000226.1 GCA_022601155.1 Deltaproteobacteria bacterium
CCGAACAAACACAGCTGTCCTGCCTCGCAGCAGGTCTCATCACACACCGAGCTGGCCTCGCAGCACATCCCGTCGATGCAGGCTCCCGCCTCACAATCCAGCGCGCTGAGGCAGTCGGGCGCACCATCGGTCGGGCCTGCGGTGCTCTCCGCCCCCTCGGTCTGCCCGGTTCCGCCCGTCGCTCCGGTCGGGTCGCCCGTGGTCTGCCCGGTGTCGAACCCGATCCCCGAGTCCTCGCCATCGCCCGTCGGCGAGCCGCCACAGCCCACCGCGTACGCCAAGACTGCGATCGTCCCCCATCGCCCCCGCTCGACTGGTCGTCTCATCGATCCTCCGGTTTTGCGCGCTTCCCCCGTTAGACCCCGGATTTCTCGATTGATCCGGCATTGCCCCTCGGGACAAGATGGTGCGGTGTGGCCCGATGCAACCAAAATAATGGTGGGGATTGCTGCGCTCGCGCTGCTCCCCGCCTGTGCCGATAGCGGCGACGGCAACGAGGACGGAGCGGGTACCGAGGCCGCGTCCGACGCGGGCACCGCGGGCAGCGGGTCCGGAGCCGCGGAGGGAGAGCCCACCGCGGGCGTAGACCTCTGCGAGGGTGTCGCCGAGACCAACGTGGTGTGGGCCATCAACGGCAACCTCGTGCCTCCCATGGAGCTGGCCCCATCCGAGCTGGGCATCGAGGTGGCGCGCTCGTGGATCGGGGAGCAGGGCACGGCCGAGCTCGCGTTCGAGATCATGTGCGACGGGCCGGTCTACTTTTGGGGCCTGGTCTGGGACGCCGATGTCTCCGAGGCCGAAAATCCCGACTCGTACTACATCCACGTCGATGGTGGCGCCGAGGCGACCTGGAACTACGGGTGCAGCAATGGCCCCGGCGAGGGCGGCAGCTGGAACTGGATCACGGTCGACGCGTGGCGGGAGGACTGCGACCAGCAGCGACTCGAGCTCGTGCTCGAGGCCGGCATGCACACGGTGGTCATCCGCAACCGGGAGGCCGGGACCGGGGCCAACGTCGCGGCACTCGCAGGCCTCGTCTTCAGCCACGACCCCGACATCGACCCGACCGTCTACACCCCGACGCCCGAGTAGGGCGCTGCGCTCCGCCTCACCGTCGTACTCCGGGCAGCCACGGGAGGTTCAGCGGCCACCCGGGCAGGGCGCTGCGCTCCGCCTCACCGTCGTCCGCCGACCAGCCACGGGGGGTTCAGCGGCCACCCGGGCAGGGCGCTGCGCTCCGCCTCACCGTCGTACGCTGGGCGCGTCGGCGGGGTTCAACGACCGACCGCTCGGGGCGGCGGGTCTGCTCGTCAATCCGACCAGCGTGGGAGCCAGTCGGATGCAGCGTGTCGAGTCAGCTGTGCCCACGCCCCTCCTTCGAGCTCGACGACGTAGATGTCGAGCGCGGCCGGGTCGTCGAGGGTGCCCGCAAACGCGACCCGCTTCCCGTCGGGCGAGAGGCTGGGCATCGTCGCGTGCAGGTGGGTCGGCGACACCACCCGGGCGTTGCCCTCGAGATCGGAGACCATCACCCGGGACAGCTGCTTGGGGCGCTGCACCTCGAACACGAGCCGTCGGCCGTCGGCCGTCCATGTGTGCTCGGCATGTCGCACCCGCTCTCCGTCGGCCGTCGCCAGCAGCCGCTTCTCGAGCGGTTGGCCGTCCGCATCGGCCAGCCCCGACAGCACGAACAACCGCTCACCGCCCTGCTCCCGCCGCAAGAACGCGAGCATCGTCCCGTCGGGCGACCACCGTGGGGTTCGGTCGTCGCGTCGCCACGTGGTCAGCCGCCGCGGCGTGCCGCCCTCCACCGACATGACGTACAGCTCCGGGTTTCCATCTTGGGTGGAGACGTATGCGATCTGTTGGCCATCGGGCGAGACGGCCGGCTCGAACGCCCCGTGCTCGGTCGTGGTGATGCGGGTCGCGGCGCTCCCCGGTGCCCAGCGCCAGATGTCACTGAACGCTCCCTCGGCGTCCGACTCGTAGACGACGAAGCTGCGATCGGGTGTCCAGGCCGCGCCGCGAGCCCGTCTGCCGGAGACACCGAACGGCACGGGCTCGCCGCCAGCGGGCATCCACATCAGCTGCTCGCGATGGTCTTCGGGCGCCGCACCATCGGTGGTGACCACCCGCGTCCAGCCCACCCCCTTGGGACCCACCTCCGCCACGAAATCGGCCCGAGGATCATCGGTCAGCCGCTCGAGCGGCTTGGTCGCTTGCCAGCGATAGATCTCGAGGTTGCCGTCACGCTCGGACACGAACAGGATCGTGCCCCCGAGGGTCGTGGCGTCCAGGCTCGGCTGCGGCACGGCAGCCGGCTTGGCCTCGTCCTTCCCTGCCGCAGATGCAGCCGCAGATGCTTCACCTTTGTCCCCGGCCGCCTTGGGGGACTGGGTGCACCCGCCCCACAGCAACGCAAACCCAAGCCCCAGCGTCCATCGTCCGGTCGTCGTCACGCGCTCCGAGCTTCGCATTGTTTGGCAGACCTTCGAACGAAAAGAGGCGGTGGACGGCACTGCTGCCTCCACCGCCTTCTTCATCGTCGCGGGCGAACTACTTGCGCACGCGCACCGCGTCGGCGATGACCACTCCGGATCCGGTGGTCCAGCGCGACAGGTGGACCTTGTTCCAGCCTGCGGCGAAGTTCCACGTGCCCAGCTCGTTCCACTGGCCACCATTGTCGCGCATGTCGACCTTGACGACCTGCGAGCTGTTCTCGTCGACGATCACGAAGGGCGCGGAGGCCGAGCGATTGGAGCCCTCGGTCCACCAGGCGTCCACCGTGTACTCGGCGGCCTCGCTGGCGTAGAACCAGAACGTCGCGGGGTCGGAGACCGGCTGTGCGCTGGCATACCAGTAGCCGCTCTCGTAGCGCTGGGCCGACCCACTGGATGCGATCCAGTTGTTGGAGGTGGAGATGAAGCCCCGCTCCGCGTCGTTGTTGTTGTTGTTGCTGTCGATGACGATCGTGTCGGGGCTGTCGCCACCGGGAGGCGGATCGGGATCGTTGTCGGGCGGAGGATCGGCGGGCGGCTGTGGCGGTTGGCCCCCGTTGCAGTACGCGTCGATCAGGTCGTAGTACTCGCTCCAAGGCCAGTTGGGTCCGGGATCGATGCGGTTCCACGGCTGCAGCTGACCATGGCCGAGGATGTGGAACTGGTCCCGCGGGATCCCGTTGTCCTTGGTGATGTCGCAGACCAGCTTGGCCGACTCATCGATCAGGTTCGGGTTCCAGCTAGCCTGGTTGGCGAAGCCCGCGTGCTCGATGCCGATCGTGAAATGGTTGCTGGAGTTGTTGTTGCGCCAGCACTCCACGTTGGAGTTGCGATTGCAGTCGTACTTGGCCGAGATGTGCCACGCTCGCTTGCTCTCGCGCACCAGCTGGGTGATCTCGTTGCCGTTCTCCTTGACCACGTAGTGGGCGCTGACGCCCGAGGCGGAGTTCTTCAGCCAACTCCAGCACCCGTTGTAGGCGCCCTCGCAGCTGTGAATGATGACCATCCCGGGATCGCCGATGTTGCCACCGGGACGGCTGTTGAAGTTGGGCGACGGGCGCCAGATCGCGGCGGCGTAGTCGGGCCCGGCCTCGACGGCGGGCGAAGGCGGCGGCACGGTGAAGGCCGGCCAGACATCGATGGGCTCGAGGCTCCCCCGAACCTCTCCATCCTCCGTCTCGACCGTGAAGCCTGCGCGCATCGTCGCGTAGATCGACCGGTACACATAGGACGAGCGCGCCAGCTCATCCTCCATGCCACCATAGATGGCCAGAGTGTCAGCCCAGGCGCCCAGATCCTCGCGGTCTTCGAGACCCAGCTCGTCAGCCTGCGCGGACAGCCATGCTGCGGCCGCGAGGATGTTGGCCTCGGGATCATGCGCGACATCGTCGGGATCGACCCCGGCGAGATCGGCCGCATCATCGATCCGGTCGGACCGCAGGCCCATCACGCCGAACGGCACGGGTCGACCTTCGAACTCCGACTCGCCCGCGACCATCTGCCAGCCCGTCTCGGCGTAGGCAACGGTCATCAGAATCGGTGCCGGGACCTCGAACTGCTCGCCCGCGCTCTCGAACATATCTGTCAGATCGAGAGGCTCGACGTCGAGATCGGGCTCGACTTGATCGGAGCCGGGCCGCAACCCATCTCCCGATCGACCATCGTTCTGGCCGACACAGCCAGGTAGCACCAGGCCGAGCGCAACCATTACGGGACCCACACGCGTGATCCGCATCGTCTTTGTCTCCATATACAGTTTCCCCAAGCCTCGGGGGCATCAGTCCCCAGGCGGCATCCGCATTTGCGGCATGAGGGCGACACCATGTGGGTGCCACTGGGCCCATACCGTCCAACCTCGCTGGGCATCCTACGTGCGAGACAGGTGTAGGGAAAGCCCAAACTTGAGAGTTGGTTTGGTTTCTTTGTCTAAATTGCTGCGAAGCTTGTGAGCCGCTTTACGGGCTTGATTCGTCCGTCTTCGCGCGTTCAAGATCCCCGCGCGGTTTCGCCTCGCCCTGAACCCGATCTATGACTCATTATTCAACTCGCGCTCTTGCCTACATTGAGCGACAGAGGACTACGTCATGCATGGATCGGCGGTACGACGGATCTGTACGGGGTCGTATGCCCCCAGGCGGAGGTGGCCCCCGGACACGCACGCGAGTCCGTACTTTGCAGCGATAGAACCACTGAATTGGTGGTCGATACGATGCGCTCCGTGATGCGACGCCCCGGATGCGCTTGGAGGTGGCCGATGCTGGCTGCGTTCGCGCTCGGCTGTGCCGTCTCGCGCGGAGGCGACGACGAACCCAGCCCCACCGCACGCATCGAGGTTGCGCCCGCGGCAGCCGATGACACGCCAGGTGCACGTGGCGGGAGGGCCGACGAAGCGCCGCCCTCGGATGGTCACCGTCGCCTGTCGACGGAGCCGAACTCTGCCGACGACCGAGCGCCCGTCCGAGACGACGGCACGCCCGACGATGCGGCCGGTGAACAGCCCGTCGACGAGACACCGTCCGCCGATCCTGGAACGTCCCCCGCCGCAGCGGCCGAGGCCGACGAGACCGAGACGGCCCAAGCGGGTGCGGGCGTCGTGCTCGGACACGACCCCGACGCCCGCGTCCTCGCTCCCGAGCTACAGCCGTTGCCGCGTCGCGAGTGGGTGCGTCACCGCCGTGCGCCTCGCGAGTCGCTGCTGGAGATCGCACGACGCTACGACGTCAGCGTGCATCGGCTTCGGCAGTGGAACGACCTGGCTCCGGGTGCGGCGGCACCCCGCCGGTCCAAGCGGATCAAGGTCAAGGCTCGCCGTACTCCGCCTCCGCGCGAGAAGCTCGAGTACACCGTGCAAGAGGGCGATACCTGGTGGTCGGTCTCGCTGCGACACGGCGTCGATGGCCGTGACCTCCGGGCCTACAACTATCCCTACCGCAAGAAGATGAAGCCAGGCGCCACCCTGTCGATCTGGATCGACCCGGTGGTCTTCAACTGGATCGCCGAGGGCGAAGACCCCCTGCCGCCCGACGATGCCCGCCAGATGCGGCGTGGAGCCCTGAGCGTGGGTTCTCCCAACGACGGCGTGCTCCTCAATGGACTGCGGATTCCCGATGACCCCGGCCTCGAGCTCAGGCTGCCGCGCTCGGCCTACGGTAGCAGCCACGCCGTGGCGCAGCTGATGCTCGCCATCGATACGTTTCACGAGCGCAACGCGTACCCGTATCCGATTCCCATTGGCTCGATGAGCCGCCCCCGCGGCGGCGAGATGGGCAGCCACCTGTCGCACCAAACCGGCCGCGATGTCGACATCCGCCTGCTGCGGCGCCCGGGCATCTCCAAGTATCGTGAGCTTCGGGGCAGTCGGATTCAGTGGGACGCGGTCTGGGACCTCGTGATCGCACTGGCCGAGGTCGACACGATGGTCATCTTCCTCGACTACAAGGTGCAGGGCAGGCTCTACCGCGAGGCCAAGGCCCTGGGCGCCACCGACCCGCAGCTGCAGACGCTGCTCCAGTATCCGCGGGGCCGCGCCGCGGCGCGGGGGCTCGTGCGGCACAGCCCCGGTCACGACCAGCACCTGCACGTGCGATTCGGATGCGGACCCTACGAGATCGAGTGCGTGCCCTGAGCACCGTCACCGCACGTAGGCGACGACCACGGGCTCACGCAGAGGCGGCGGGCTTGGCCGTGCGGGGCCGCGTGGCGATGAGGACCGCGGTGCCCAGCACCACCAAGGCCGCGCCCCCCAGCTCCACAGCGTCCACGTCTTCACCGAACACGAGCACGCTCCAGACCATCGCAAACGCGATCTGTACGTAGCCCATGGCGGTCCCCCTGCCTGCGGGCAGCCGGTGCAGACCCCAGGTGAGGAAGACCTGCGCGATCTGGGTGCTGATGCCCAGACCCAGCAGCACCAGCCACTCCCAGGGGGTGGGCCACACCCAGACACGCCACGCCAGCGGCAAGAACACCGGGGTGGCCACCAACGGAAACCACAGCACGACCACCATCGGTGCGTCGGTGGTGCGGAGGCGTCGGACGGTGACGTAGGCGCCCGCGGCGAAGGTCGCGCCCGCCAGCGCAATGCCGACGGCGGTGGGATCGAGCACCTGGCTCCCACCGAAGATGAACTGAGGTCGCGCGACCACGACGACACCCGCCAGGCTCAACGTCAGCGCACCCACCAGACCCAGGCTCACTCCCTCGCCCAGCACGACCGCGGCCAGCACCGCCGTGAGGATGGGATTGACGTAGTGGATGGTGGTGACCTCCGACAGCGGCAGCACGGTCACCGCGTAGAAGAAGCAGTACAGGCCCGCCGAGCCCAGCACCCCGCGCAGCAGCAGCACGCCGGTCGCATTGCCCCGCATCTGCAGCCCCGCGCGACGCACCGCCCATCCGCTGAGCACCAGGCCCGAGACCGCACGCGCAAAGATGATCTCCTCGGCGGGCAGGTTTCGACCCGCCAGCTTGACCATCACGGTCATCACGCTGAAGAAGAACGCGGCCGTGAACAGGTAGACGTAGCCCCGACGGCCCATGAACGCGCGGAAGGCTAGCGGCGATCGATCATGACCACCACCCCACTGGCCGCGCCGGAGGGTGATGTACGATCTCCCGCATGGTGGGGGCCCTCACAGGGCCGATGGACGCGATCCGGCTTCAGGCGACAATTGGTGGGGAATCGAAGTCCCGGGGCGTCCGTCTGGACAGACGATGATGCACCACAAACAGGGAAGGGCCGGCGCCGGGCGCTGGGGAATGATGGCCGTAGCGGCAGCGCTGGCGTTCGGCGCGTGTGATGTGGAGGAGCCCGAGGATGCGTCGACCTTCGACGTCCGGGCTGGCGGTTGTGGCGACGATGCGGCGCCCGCGGTGGAACTGTATACCGAAGCCAACCCCGAAGATCTCTTCCAAATCGAGCTCATCCACAGCGGCACCGACTGGTTTTCCGACGAGCCCCGGTGCCTGATCGGCTGCCGATGCTGGTTCCACCCGGTCGAACCCGTATGCGCCGACGGCTCGGATCCACTTTGGTACAGCGGGGCGTGGTTCGACTTCTGGGAGCTGCACTACTCCTCTGCATCCGCCAGCCAGGTCGACCTGACCCAGTGCGACGATCTAGCCGAGCACCACGATGACGCAGCCATGACGGTGTGCATCGACGCATGCGCCGAGCAAGTCCCACAGCTCCAGACGATGACGTGCTGCGAGCCCCTGGGGCCTCCACCACCGCCATTGTTGGCCTGCTTCGACATGGCCGGGAATCCCATCGCCTGTGTAGCGGACAGTGGGTCTGGTAGCGGTAGCGGTTCGGGCGCTGGCAGCGGTTCGGGCACCGGCAGCGGTTCGGGCAGCGGCAGCTGAGCGTCAGCCCGTCGCCACTGCGGCCACCTCGCGTCGCAGATCCGCGACCACCCCTGCTGCGTGCCTGACCACCACCCAACGCGGTGGTGAGCCGCGGCGCTGCAGCGGAGCCCGGCGTTGTCTGTGCTGGGGCTACCGCCACCCCTTCGCCCGGCGAGGGCACCCGGGCGACACGGCCCGCAGCGCCGGTCCGAAGATGATCAGCGTTTGGTCAGCCCCCGGTTCCCTCGGTCACCTTGTTTGGACCCCCGTGGTTTGGCAGGGTGACCAGCGCTTGGGAATGCACGTTTCGCCGTGGATACTGGCCGCCGCCGTGGCGCTGACCGGATGCGATCGCACGATCGCGCGCGACAGCCCCGCGCCCGGCCCCTGTGATCTGCTCTACGACCGTCGGCCAGACGACGAGTCCACGTGCATCGAGCTGGCGCGGGCGGCTCACTGGGCTGCGCTGGGGCATCCATCCGACGCGCTGTCCGCGTTCGTCGATCTGGATCGACCCGAACAACGCCCGGGACTCCGAGCGCTCACCGCGCTGCACCGGGCGCGCCACGACACCGATCCGCTCGCCCGACTCGAGGCCTACGCCCGCGCCTACGCCGACGCACGGGATGCCGACGAGCTCGCGGTGGCGACCATGGCCGCGGCCGAGGCGGTGACGGCCACCCCCGATACCCACCGCGCCGAGGCCGAGGCGTGGGGGGCCCGGATGGAAGAGGTCGCCCACGACACCACTCACCCCGCGGTCGCATCGGCCCTCGCCAACGCCCGGGGTCGGGTCGCGTACGACGGAAGGCAGGCCGAGCAGAGCGTCCAGCAATTCCTCCTCGCCGTAGGCCACGCACAGCGATGGTGGGGCCCCGACACCCCCGAGGTCGCTCAGGCGCTCGGCAACCTCGGGCGCGCCCATCGACAGGCTCGCCAACCCGAGCAAGCGCGCGCCGCCTTCGAGCGCGCGCTCGCGATCCTGGAGGCCGACCCTGGCCCCCACGCGCTGCGGATCGCCTCCGTGTTGGGGCACCGCGGCGCGATGCGCATGAGCGAGGCCGAGTACGCGCCCGCGGCCGCCGACCTGCGTCGCGCCATGGAGCTGACCCGCGACCGGCTGGGGCCGACCCATCCCGAGACGGCGCACGCCCGGATGAACTTGGCGGTCGCGCTGGGCAAGTCCGACGAGCTCTCCGCGGCGATCGTCCAGTTCGACCAAGCGGTCGACGATCTGTCTCGTGCCCGTGGTGCCGACGATCCGTTGGTGGCCAGCGCGTTGATCAACCGCGGCGTGGTGCTGGCACGACAGCAGCTGCTCGACGAGGCATCGGACAACTACATGAGCGCTCTGGCGGCGCTGGAGACCCCAGCCCGCGAAGGATCGCGCGAGCACGTGTTCGCCCTGGTCAACCTCGCCGCCACACGGATGCGGCAGCGCCGTTTCGACAATGCCGTGCAGGGCCTACGACGCGCCCTCGCTCTGTCGGAAGCGGCGGGGCGCGGGAGTTCGCTGCCGATGGCCGTGGTGCACGTCAATCTGTGCGAGTCGCTGGGAGCGACTGGAGATTCGGCCACGGCGGTGACCCACTGCCAGCGCTCGCTCGAGATCCGCGAAGACCACCTTCCGCCCGAGCATCCCGCCGTCACCCGTGCCCGCGACGCGCTGACCAAGGCGCGCGCCGCCCTCGAAGGCTCCTCTGGGGGTGCCCCTCCGTGACCGCTGCGCCCGATCCCGTGGCGTTCGTGGCCGAGGTGACCCGCCACGGTCGACGCTTGAAGTTCGGAGACCTCGAGCTCGATGCCACGGCCGGTCAGCTGTGGCGAGACGGCGAGCTGGTCCGCATGCAGCCCAAGGTGTACGGGGCGCTGCTGTTGTTCTTGGCCCGCCCCGGGCACTTGTTGTCTCGCCGCGACCTCCTCGACGCCTTGTGGCAGGACGTCGTGGTCAACGAGGAGGCGATCACGCAGACGCTGCGCAAGCTTCGGCGTGCGCTGGGCGACGACTCGAAGGCACCTCGATTCATCGAGACGGTTCCCAAGCGTGGCTACCGGTTCATCGCGACGATCGAGACGATCGCCACGCCCACGGCCGCGGGCCCCCACAC
>JAHZJA010000227.1 GCA_022601155.1 Deltaproteobacteria bacterium
CCCGACGCCCATCAGCGCCGCGTGCCACCTCGTCGATCCTCGCCCGCAGTTGTTCGATCTGTTCATGCATGACCCAGAGCGTTGCTGCTGGCGGCACACGGCGTCAGACGGGGCGCGGCGAGGACGTACGCAGAAACACACGTGGGCCTTCCGAGGACAGGTCCGGTGCGCCCACTGTGGCTGCCTCTACACCGCCGAGCGACAGAAGTGGCACGTCTACTGGCACTGCACCGGGGCACGCGGACGCTGTGGGGAGCCCTGGGTCCGCGAAGAGGAACTGGCTCGGCAATTCGGAGAGGCGCTCGGCCAAATCCGATTTGGCAAGCCGGTGCTCGAATGGGTGAGTCGCGCTCTCCGTGAGAGTCACGCGGACGAACGAAGTTCACCGAGGGCCAGCTTCGACGCCTGCGCGCGAAGATCGAACGGCTCGATGCCAAGAAGCATCGAATGTACGACGACCGCCTCGACGGCCGGATCAGCGCGCCCGAGTACGACAGACGGGCCGAGATCTTCGAGCAGGAGCGCGCTCAGCTGCAGACGAGCGTTGCCCGATACGAGCGCGCAAGCAGCTCGTACGTCGAAGAGGGAATCCGGGTTCTCGAACTCGCCCACCGGGCTGTGGAGCTGTACGAGCGCCAAGATGTGCTCGAACAAGGCAAGTTGACCGCGCTCGTATTCTCGAACAGCACCTGGGGCGGCCGGCGGCTCCACCCGCAGTTCCGCCAACCCTTCGGGATCATTGCGGATGCGATGGCCGAGAGCGCAAACAGAGAAGCCGCCGGGGGAGGTCCCGACGGCTTTTCTGAGTTATGGCTCCGGAGAAGGGACTCGAACCCCTGACCCGGCGGTTAACAGCCGCCTGCTCTACCAACTGAGCTACTCCGGAATGTCTTGGGCGCGCTTAGTTATCTGCGCCCCGGGCCGCCGTCAAGCCACTGCTCCCTGTGTGCCGGGACGACGACGTTTCCCTTTCGATTCCAAATAGTTACTCAGCCGCTCGGATCGGCGCCTCACCCCCGGCCTCCGAGCAGCGGCATCGCCAACAGCAACCGAGATCCCCTCGGTCGCAGACCCGGCCCGGGTGTTTGGGGGCCAGCACGGCGCGCAACGAGCAGCGCCACGCAGCCGGAAGGCCAGCGGCGGCCAAGGCCATCCCGACCACCTCGATGATCCCAGCTACGGACCGCTCGTCCCGCCCGCGGTGGCACTGCCCACCGTGGCATCGCCTTCGGTGGCACCCATGGAAGTGCCCATGCCACCACCGGCCGACGTGCTGCCCGCGCTCGCGCCCGCGCCCGAAAACGGACCGCAGTCCAGCGCCGCGCAGAGGCAGTCGCCCCACTGCCCCAGATCGATCAGCTCGGTGCCCTCGATGCTGACCATGCAGCCGCCCAGACACTCGATCCACTCTGTGATGACCGGACTGCCGGGCGAGGGCGGCACCACGGGCACCTCGCACAGCTCGAGCGCTTCCTCGGGACTGGCCGGTTGCATCGAGGTCGTCCCCGCCCCATCGAGCTCGCCGGGGTCGTCGTTGCTGGACGCGACCGACGTCGCGGGCAGTCCGGTCGTGCTGGAGCCGAAGCCCACAGCCGACGTCATCGAGACCGCCCCGGGGTCGTTGCCGACGGTGCCCGACACGACGCAGCCACCGATGATGAACGCGAGGGCGACGTAGGGACCCGCGGTCCTGCGGCCTCGGGGCGGGGTGGAGGAGGTCATTGGCATACGTCGGCGACGCCGGCCGCAACGGGGGAATCGGGGCTTCGCAGTAGGAGACGACGCGCCTCGGCCCGTGCCTCGGCCGCGCGACCAAGACCACACAGGGCCCGAACTCGAGCGCCCTTGCGCTCGTCGTCGAGGCGAGCCTGCGGAAATCGACGCTCGTGCTGCTCGAGCAACTGCAACGCCTGCGCCGGGTCACCACCCCGCAGGGCTCGTTGTGCCTCACCGAGCAATGCCGCTTCTTGGGGCAGGGACGACGGCTGTGCCTTGGGCGGCACCGAGTCGCTGCCCGACGGCTCAGCCTCGCGACGCGCCCCTGGTGGCCGCGTCGGACGGGAACGCGACGGGTCCACGGCCCCTCGCGCCACCGCCCTCGGCGGAGCTGCGGGGGGCAAGACGGTCGGCTCCGGCCCGACGACGGCCTCATCCAACGATGGTGTGGCCGCGACAGCATCGTCCACGGCGACGGCTGTCGGCGCGACGAGGGCAGGCGCGGCCGTGCGGAGGTCGGCGGTCGCGTCCGCGACGACATCGTCATCGGCAACCCCCGACGGCGCAGCGGGGCGCGCATCGACGACGCCTTCGACGGCCACCAGTCCGAGCAAGCCCACGACCACGGTGACCGCGAAGGCCTTGGCGGCGGTGAATCCTCCCACGACGGTCGAGACGATACCGGTGGTCGTCGCCATGCCGGCAGTACCCGAGCCGATCCCAGCCGCGGCGCCAGCACTCCCCGCCGCCCCGGCCGAGAGCCCCAGCTTGGGCACGAGGACGAGCCACACCCGAGCCGCCGCGCGCGAGGGCGGCTGCTCGCGTCGACGCAGCGCGCCGATCACCGATGCTTGCTCGACCCCCGCCTCCGCGGCGAACCGCTCGACCCGACGTCGTGCGAGCCGCAAGCGCGAGTACGCGGTGTTGACGGGGATCTCCAGTGTCTGGGCAATCTCGGGCCCGGTGAGCCCGTGCACCTGCGCGAGCACCAGCACGTCGCGCTGATCATCATCGAGCTGACCGAGCACCGCACCCAAGACGCGGCGAGCATCGTGAACCTCGATGACGCCGTCACCCGGTCTCTCGCTGGCGAGCTCGATCGCGGCGATCTTGCGGCGCTGGCGAAACTCGGTGCGTCGCAATCGCGAGGCGACCCGTCGGGCGATGCTGCACAGCCACGCCTGGGGCGAAGCATCGGGCAGCAAGGTGTCGAGCCTTCGGTAGGCGACCAACCACACCTCTTGGACCGCATCCTCTTGGTGGGCATCGGGAACGCCACAGCGCCGAACCGCGGACCACACAACGCCGAAGTGCTCGCGATACAGCCGCCCGAACGCGCGGCCGTGCGCGCTGGCGGTACGGGTGGGACCTCGCCGCCGCGAGCGGGCGGTTCCACTCACTTGTGCGTCGATCGCGACATCTTCCGCAGCATCTTCGCCCTGGTCGTAGCTCACGGTGACCGTTCAATCTCCAGACGGACCGTCATCCGTCACGAGGCCGGACAATTGTGAACGAAATCCCCAACAGGGCACGGCCACCGAACGCAGCCGCGGTGTGGAGCACGGCGGGGGGGCCGTCGCGTCCCACGAGGACCCGTGCGCGGGTCACGGGCACGAACCCCTCCAAGGTCGCACTCAGCCGAACTCGGGGGCCAACCCCGACCTCGACTCCACCCCCGAACACCCCCGCGAGCCATGGCAGCGTCAAAGACCCACCCCCTTCGAGCCCAACGCCCACGCTCCGAGCGCCGCCCGCCTCGACGCCGGCCGTCAGCGGGATCGACACCCGGGGACGGTCCAAGTGCAGACCACCTCGAACGCTGACC
>JAHZJA010000228.1 GCA_022601155.1 Deltaproteobacteria bacterium
CGTCTCGCCGGCGACGACGGGACCATCGACGGTACCGGAGCAAACTGCGGCGCCGACTGCGATCCAGACTTCGCGCTCGCCTCGCTGTCGGGTATCAACTTCTCCAGCCGCCGGGTCATCTTGCTGGGTACGGATACGTGCCAGGGCGACAACTGCCCCGCGCAAGACCCCCCCATGCCCGTTGCCAACCCGTGCCTGGCCTCGACCGACGCCAGCGAGTCACCGGTGGGCAGCGAGGAGTACTGCCGACTGAGCCCTCTCGCAAGTGTATTCGCGCCAGCGCTCGGCTTCTCGACGCCGGTGGAGCGAGAGTCGTTCGAGGCAATGCGACCGAGCCCGGCTGACGCCACGCAGCAAGAGGCCTACCACTGGTACACGTCGGTGGTCGAAATCGAGGGGCCCGGTACCGCCGTTCGCGGTGACTGGACCGACGGCAACGCAGGGAGTCCGAGCGTGGTCACGTTGTCCGTCAACGAGACCTGTGCGGAACGACTGACCGCCCAAGGGATCTCGTGGACCGAAGCCGAGCTCGACACCCTGTGCGTGGGGACCTGGGACGACGGCGGAGTCCTGCGCCCCCTGAAGATGGCGCCCTCCATGGTTTTCGCGCCCACCGAGGGACGACTCAACAGCGTCGCCGGGTCTTCGTGCGACCCGCCCAACGGGCCCGACACTTGTTGCTCATCGTGTGACCTCCAGCTGGGAGTGTCGGTAGAGCGCTACGGCGTGGACGCCAGCGGCAACCGCCGTAGCCCCAACGACGGCACCGCGATCGCATGCAGTGGGGCGGCCGATCCCCTGGTGGAGTGTCGCGATCTGATCCTCCAGGTCGACCGCGCCGACGAGCCATACACCTACAACTACGCCTGGGACGGCGCGGCAACCGACTGGCCGCTGCCCTGGTACGACAAGATCCGAGAGACCCATCCCGAGGATCGACCGGGGTCGTGGGTGGTTCAGGCCGGTGCCTGTAGTGCCGACGACGAGTGCGGCTCCGGCCAAGATTGCATCGGAACCAACGCCAACGGGCAGCGCTGCACGACGGGCGCCGACTGCCAAGACCGGACCTGCCAGGCCGAGTGGTTTGGTGCTTGCGAAGCCACGGCAGGCGGTACCACCTACTGCGTGGACCAGCGCTTCGACGACCAAGGGGCGGCGTCCTGCCTGGTCGCGACCGCCGACTTCGGCCCCGCGACGGCGGGCGACCGTCTCGCGGAGTGCGACACCAACGGCAACGGCACCTACACCTCCGACGAGTGCTGCTTTGCCGCGCTGGGTGGTGGCATGGGATGCGACCCGTTCCTGCAAGACAACCTCGATCCCGTCCAGCGCTACGATCGCCACCCCGACTTGGAGGACGAGGCCTCGTGTGCCTGTGCCGAGGGTCAGCCGGCTGCGTGTGCATCGGCGATCGATGCCTGGTGCGAGGCACCGCTGGGCACGGGGAGCGATCCGGGACCGGACTCAGCCGCCGGAGACTACGCAGTAGCCCTGGTCCAACGCGTTGGCGGCGTGCAATGGGACGAGGACGAAAGCGTGGTCGAGCTTCGGCTGGCCACCCAAGGCAGTGTAGTGCGCGGCAACGTGGAGACCTGCGCCGAGAGCCGAGGCCTCATTGGCGACCGCGCCACCGCCGACGGCTGGCGAGCGAACGATGCATTCTTTCCCGAGCTGCTCGAGGATCACGATCTAGCGCTTTGTTCGGGCTCGACCTACCGATTGCGACTGGCCGAGTCCGATGCCGCACACCACATCACCTCGGAGGCCGGCGGCACCCTCGATGGGCGCTCCGAGCACGTGTTCGAGACCTCGCAGTTCCGGATCGAGCCCTCGTCGCTGTTTCCCTCCGACAACCTCACGATCGGTAGCTGTGACGACCTGAGCTTTCGCTTCAGCGCCCAGTACGACCTGGGTGCCGTCAACCTGGCGAAGATCACCGTTCACGAGGGCGCCGCCGATGGGCCGCGGGTGGCCGGCGGAGCCGACTGTGATCCCGATGCGACCCCGGCCGAGATCGCTGCGGGTACGATCCCGTGCCTCACCACCAACGTCGAGAACTACTGGATCGGCGAGGTCGCCGTGTCGATCGACGAGACTGTCCACGGCATCGTGTTCGTGCCCGGCACGACCTACGCCATCGTGCTCCCAGGTCTCGACGACATCACCCAGATGTCGGACGCCACCGCGTACGCCGGCGCCTTCCACGATGCCTGCGGCATGCCGCTCGTCCTGGGCGACACCGATGAGATCCGCGCGCTGTCGGAGATGGAATTCACCATCGATCAACTGTGCCCCTAGGGGAGGGCTCGTACGCAGATGTAGAGGGCGCGTCGAGTCAGCCTCCGCACCCGCGCGACGGGTCCGGGCCCCCCGCGAGACCCGTCAGGGTTCGCCCAGACGATCGTCCATCGCCGGGGTCCCGGGTGCGTCGGCGTTGGCGGGATCGAGGTCGCTATCGCCGACCACGCTGAGATCACCCGACGGGCCCCCGCCCTCGTGGAACACCCCATCGCCCGGCCGCGCCAGCAGTCCGGTCAGGGCACGCTGACCTTCCGAGGCCTCCATCAACGCATTGATCTCTCCCAGGCACGATCCGCTGTCACGGCGCTCACGCAGATCGAACTCCACGGGGACCTCCTTCCAGATCTCGTACTCCAGATCATCGAGGCGTCGTCGCTCGTTCATGATGCGAAGGATCCGAGCCACCTTCACCTCGAACGAGCTGCTGAGCTTCCCGCGGCAATAATTCGAGTGACGGCGCACCGGGCTGGGGAGCATGAGCGCGAGGTACACGGCCTCGGGCGGCGTGAGATGGGCAGGATGCTTGCCGAAGTAGTGCTGCGACGCCCGCGTCACCCCGTAGATGCCCGGTCCGAGCTCCACGATGTTGAGATAGATCTCCATGATGCGCTCCTTGCTGAGCGCGGTCTCGACGTACCAGGTCAAGATCATCTCCTGGAGCTTGCGCGCCAGGGTCCGCTCGTGACTGAGCAGCACGTTCTTGACCATCTGCATGGTGATCGTGGATGCACCCAGGCGAACGCGTCCGGCCTCGAGGTTGCGGCGCAGCGCCGTCCGGAACTGCGAGGGCAAAAACCCCTTGTGGCGCCAAAACCCGCCGTCCTCGGTGGTGAGTACGGCTTGGACCATGTGCGGCGAGATCTGTGACAGCGGCGTGTAGCCCGAAGACCCCGAGTACAGATGTACGGCCCGCAACCGGCCGTCGCGCATCGTGACGCGATGGGTGAAGCCCCGGGCCAGGCGTTCGGCCGCCGCCCGAGCGGGTCGTTGCTCGACCGTGCATCCCGCCAGCCCCACCCCGCCGTTGAGCACCAAGGCATCCAGATCGGCAAAGTCCACGTCGACGTCGATCCCCAGAGAGAACGTTCCCCCCATGGAGAAGCCCTGGAGACTGGGCACCATGGCCGCGGGGATCGCCTCGAGGACCTGCTGGCACGGCGTGGGTGCGACCTCGGCGTGCAGCTGATAGCGACGATCGCTGCGCTCGGACGGATGGAGGATCTCGCCCGACAGGCGCAGCTGGACGTTGCGACGCTCGATGTTGGCGTGGTGCAGGACCAGCCGCGGTTTCTTGGGATCGATCTCTGCCGCCAGCTCGAGGTCGAAGCCGACGTCGCGCACCGTGTCGCGGGCGAGCAAGGGGTGGGCGACGTTGACTCCATCGACACGCACGCGGCCCTCGACCTGGGCCAAGCCCGCGCCAAAGACCAGCGCGATCCGTCCGCCGACGGTCGCCGCCTGCGAGTCGACCAGCGGCAGGCGAGCGAGGACCTCGGGCACACGCCCCAGCTCGAAGGCGTCCATGGCGATCTCGAGCTGGCCCTCGCTGAGATCGCGACGGAGCCGACCGGTCACCGACCACAGGTGGACCAAGGCGTCGCTGTCATCGCGATCGGAAAAACCTCCCTCGAGATCGACCGCGATCTCCGAAGCGAGGATGTCGGCCACGGTGATGTGGCCATCGACGCCAGCCACTGCGATCTCGGGGGTGAGCTGGGTGCCCACGCCCTCCACCTCGACCGCCAACGGGAAGCGCAGCGTTCGACCCCCGCCCTCCGTCTTGGGGAGCACGAGCTCGGTCTTCACCGAGGCCGCTCGCACCGATCCGACCGCGGGATCGTCGACCCGTAGCTGCTGGAGGGTGACGCTGGCCTTGCCCTCGGCCGGCGTCGCGGCCAGACGTATCGTCGCCTCGATGTGTCGCTGCGGCTGGTCGCGATCTCCCTGCCACACATCCAGTCCCAGGCCGCGGATGCTCAGACGCTCGGGGACCAGGCGCACCCGTCCTTTGCGCTCGGGCTCCTCGGTCGGCGCGCGCCGACGCAGGCGCTTGGCCAGGGCGGTGAGCGTGTCACGCTCGCCCGTGATCATGCCGCCCCGTACCCGCGCGTCGACGGGCTCGGCCCGGCCCGACCACAGCGCGTCGCGGTCGAGCGTCACCGTGACCTCGTCGAGCCGCACGATCGGCGCCTCGGGATCGCCGACGACGAGATCGCGAAAGACCACGGTCGGCAGATCCATCTCGACCTCGCCCACCGTGACCGGCTGGTCGAGCTTGTTGCGAAGCGTGGAGGTCACGCGCTCGGTCGCCACCCGCTCCAGCCAAGGGGGTACCAGCCACCACGCCAACCCCACGGCAACGATGATGAACACCAGCAGGCCGACCAGCACCCAAGGCCACACGAGGCGACGCTTGCGCTTGGGTGCGGGTGATGGAGCGATCATAGCTGCTCGCCTCGACCCTACGGCGACGACCACGGGACTCGCAAATCGAGTGGGTCCGGCGGAGGGCGAGCGGGGCACCATGCCTCATCAACGCGAACAACCCCGTCGACGCTTCCGTCGGCGGGGTTGTTTGGGCGCGTGAAGACGGCGCCGGGGGCTCACTTCGAGCGAACGCACTGAATCGCGAAGAACAGCCGGCCCGTATCGTCCTTGTGGGTGTAACTCCCGGCCCGAATCATCAACACGCCCGCATCCTCGATGCTGTAGTCGGTGGCGAGCAGAGACTTGGTGCCGCTGCGGCTGCTGAGATCCGCATGGAGGTCGAGACGCTTGTCATCACCACCAATGAGGCGCAACCCGAGCCGGTTGCCGCTGGTGAAGCTGACGTCGGTCTTCTTGCCGCGGTCGAGCTTGAGAGCCTTTTGCTCGATGAGTCGGAAGCTCTTGTAGGCCGCGAACTCGTCGTCCTTGAGCTGCGTCTCGAGAAACTTCAGCTCTTTGGGGATGCCAGCGTTGCCCTCCTTCGAGGCGAGCACCGCGTGCACCTGACACTTGGCGTGGTCTACGGACACCACCGGAGCCGGAGCTGCCGCCTGCGCCTGCGTCGGCAGGACGAAGGCAGACAAGGCGATGGCGGGCGTGAGGACAGCGGCCAGCGCAGAGGCGAGGAGCCTGATCCTTCCGTGCATCATAGCGAACGCTCACTATCCGTCGGCTCTGTCTCGTCATCGACGTAGAGCACCGTGACGGTACCGGTGTTGGCAATACGACCGCCCCCGTGACCAAACTTGATGCCGTGAATCTCGGCTTCGTTTTCGTCGGGAACGGGCATGGGTGCCATGGGAGGGGTAACGGTTGGCTCGGGCTGACTCGGAGGGACCGGACTGGCCTTGGAGTCGGCGATGAGCGGGGTGGGTTTGGGCTCGGTCGGCGCCGGACCAACAACGGCCGGCGACGTAGAGTCCTCTTCCACTGACGCCATCGCGGGAGATTTATTCGTTTCGTCGGCTCCCGGCCGAAGCACGACGACCGTGACCAGCGCCGCCGCGGCTGCCGCGAACACGGGCACCCGCACGGGCTTGAACGCGGCCCACATCCGCGTCCACACGGACGCATTGCGGTCGGCCTCGGACTGCAGACGCTCGTCGCGCTCGATCGCGCGGTCGATCTCGTCCCAAATCTGCTCGAAACGTGCCGCAGGCACTGCCTCAGCGTTCGCCTCGAAACTCGCGGCAACGGTGCTTCGAAAGCCACCGAGCTGGTCGTACTCGGCCCGCAGGTGCGGATCGGACTCGAGCGCCAACGAGACGGCCTTGGCCCTATCGGCGGCCAGCTCGTCGTCGAAGTAGGCGTGCAGCTCTTGTGCGGTCACGTCGCCGTGGGTGGGCTCGGTGGTCATGATGCTGCCTCCTGAGTCATCGAGTCTCCGCTGTCGCCTGCGGATTTCGATGGGTCGTACTCGAGCCGCTCTCCGAGCAGCTTTTGCATGTTGCGTCGTGCGTGGAAGAGCCGACTCATGATCGTCCCCTTGGAGCAGTTCATCGCCTTGGCCATGTCCGCGTAGGACAATCCCTGCAACTCGCGCATGACGATGACCATGCGGTGTTTGTCGCTGAGCTGTCCCAGGCTGTGTTGGACCGCCGAGAGGATCTCTTTGTTCTTGACGGCCGCAGAAGGGTCGCCAAGGGCGGAGATCGGAGTGAGGTCCGTTGCGGACTCGGCCTCGCCGTCATGCCGCAAACGATCGTCGAACTCGACGTCTCGTTTACGGCCGCTGCGTCGGAGGTGATCGATGCAGAGGTTGGCGACGATGCGATAGAGCCACGTGTAAAAGCTCGACTGCCCCTCGAAGTTCGGCAGATACCGATGGACCTTGATGAAGGCCTCTTGCAGGACGTCGAGCGCATCTTCTTGATTGCGGAGGAAGCCATAGGCCACCGAATAGACTTTGCGCTCGTAGCGCTGGTAGAGCACTTGGAACGCTCGCCGATCGCCTTTTTGGGCGGCTGTGACCAGCGTGTGGTCATCGGCATCGGTTGAAGCCACGTGCTTCCTCGCTCTTGGACGGTGCGTCCGGGTGCCTATTCAGGGGGCCGTTGGGGTCCTGCGCGATTCGCGGGCCGGGAGGTGTCCCAAGGGCTGCGTTTGCGAAAACGCCCAGCCACACCCCGCGCAGGTGCTCGTCGTCGGTCCGTTTATACCTGTTAACCGGCGAGTTGCATTCAAATCGTTGAAATTACTGATGTCTGATCACGCGTACAGGGCACGAGAGCATGTTCAGGCTGGACGTTGCACCGCGATCCGGGGCCCCAGGATGCCGTTGTTCAGGCGATGGGACGCCCGACGCGACGACCCGCCCCGCCGCTCACCGCGCGGGAGGGCCGACGGGTTTGGATCGGGCTGGCGCGCGACAGCGCGGATATCGCCGATCCGAACGGAAGGTGATCGCCCCTCGAGCTGGACGCTGTCACCCGGCGATTCGCGCGGTACCCAGCCTCGAGAAAAGCGGAGTCAGCGCCGCTGCGCCGAGGTCGGTGCGCGGATGCGAGACGCATCGATGGCCACGCGCTCCGGATGAGGCTCGCTGCGAGACCGGGACGACCCTCCCGTGCGTCGCGAAGTACTGCCCGCCCGTGGTCCTCCAAGCCGAGCACGACGACGCCGAATCGAAGCGATGCCCCACCCGGCGCGGCGGACGTCTGCCACGGCGGCGAGACAGCTGTTCCCACCGACACGACTGACGGCCCTCCCTTGCCTCTACCCCTCGAGCACGGGCAACGGTCGGCGCCACGGCCGGCGCGGACCCGACCCCACCCCTGCGGTATACCTCTTCGTACGGTGGTCATCGCGTCGCTTCTCAGCCCGGTCCACGTCACCGTAGCCACGACCCGTCTTCGATGAATCCTCCACCCCAAGCCGAGGTCCTGCGGATCGTCTTGGGCCTGGCCCGAGGCTCCGCGCGGCGCCGCATCGCCGGGGCCGTGACCGTGGATCTGCTCTTGGGTGCGGTGGTGCTGGTCGCGATCGCAGCCGTCGTCGCTGGCGTGACCCTTCGCGGAGACCTGGCGGCCCTCGTGTTGGTCACCACGCTGGCCATCGCCGCGATCGCACGCCTGGTCTATGCGGTGGTCGACGCCCGCAAGCGCATGGGCACCGACCATCGTGTCGCCCGCTCGATCGCAGCCCATGCCGCGCCCATGGGTACGCCCAAGACCGCCGCGCGGGCCCGTGAGCAACGCCTACTTCGGCACGAGCTGCTGGGCGCCACCGAGCTGCTGGACACGCTGGGCAAGGAGTCTCCTGGCCCGCATGCCGGCTCTCCCCGCCTGGCCGCGCACTACGTGGTCGACGTGGCGCAGCGTCTTTGCGCCGACGACATCGACATGCGCCGCGCCCTGCCCGGCCCTCGCTGGCGCCCCCGCGCGATCGCCCTCATCGTCGTGTTGTTGGGGCTGGCGCTGGCAACCACGGGTCCGCTCGCCGACGGCCTCGGGTTGCTCATTGCCAGAGCCGACGCGACTCCGGAGACCCCTCCCGAGCCCGTGTGGTCGTCGCTGCGCTTGCGGCTGACGTACCCCCAACACACCGGTCGCCCCGAGCGAGACGTCCCCAACCCCAGCGGTGCACTCCGCGTCCCCGCGGGCACCGTGGTCCACCTCGAGATGGACACGCAGCGCAGGGCGGGTGCCGCCCACGTGGTGGTCACCTACGACTCCGAGGAACTGTCGACCGCACCACCACCCGAGATGATCCCGCTGGAGAGCCAAGACGACACGGGCATGCGCTGGGCGGGCCCCTTCACCGTCCGCGCCACCGGCACCTGGACGGTCGTCTTGCTCGACGACGAGGACGACGACCTCGA
>JAHZJA010000229.1 GCA_022601155.1 Deltaproteobacteria bacterium
CTTCTCGATCGGCGGCATGAAGTTCATGTACGACGACGCGTCGGCCGACGAGCGCGGTGAGCTCCCGGTCGTTCCCGGGCTGCAGCTGCGGCAGCTGGACATGCACCAGCTCAAGTCGGCCAGCTCGGTCGACGCCCGCGACATTCCACGGCCTTCCGGCTCGGTCCCCAGCGCGGCCAACGTCACCCCGGCCCCACGCCCCCCCACCGCGGGGGACAGCGTCGACGAGGCGAACTACCAGGCACGCATCCTCCAGGACATCGTCCGCTACCGCAGCCTTCGCATCCGCAAGATCCGAGGCGAGGCCTTGGGCGCCAAGGAACGTGTCGAGCTGACCGTGCTGGGCCGCAGGCTCGTCAATGCCGGGCCCGACGGAGACGATCGGCGCCAGGCGGTGAGATTCACCGTCGCGCTCAGCGGGATGATCCTGCCGATGGCGGAGACTGGGCTCTCGGTCATCGTGGAGAACATCGGCGTCGACGGGGCACGGCTCGCCGCGGAACACCACGGACTGCTCGCCAACACGCAGATGTGGCTCGCGGTAGGGGCCGGCACGGCGACCGTGAACGCGGGAGCGGGCTTCGTGTTCGCGGCACGCCTGGCCTGGGCCACGGGCGATCGCCTCGGCGTCACGTTTGCAGGCGCACCCGGCTGGACATCGCGCTCCGGAATCGCCGAGGGACGCAAGACCGCCAACGATCTCAGCTCCGTGGTGGCGCGACTGCGAACCTGAGCGGACCGCGACCGGCCGGCACGCCACCGCTCCGACGACCAAGGACCGTCGCGACTCGTCGCGGCGGTCCTTGGTGCATCGACACGCGCCAGGCCGTGGATGACCACCGTCGTGGCGGGCTCTCGGCTACGGTCGCCTCGAGACGACTTCGCGGTTCATCGCGGAGGTCTCCGTCCATCCCGGGACCGCGGGCGGTCGGCCGCAGCCGCCGTGGCGACAACCGTATCCCCGCCAATGCCCCCCTCACGGGTGGCAACCCCGTCGCGGCCGACGAGGCCCTCGCGACCTGGTCGCGAAGGTCTCGTGCCCCCACTTCGTCGCCGCTCAGCCCGTCGGGTCGGCCAACCGCAGCTCGATTCTCCGGTTCGCCGCGCGGCCTTGGGCGGTCTCGCTGCTGGCGATGGGCTCCTGCTCCCCCACCCCCGATGCGATCAGGGGGCCGCGAACGCCACGGCGGCGAAGCGCGTTGCGGATGCTATTGGCTCGTCGCTGCGATAGCCGTCGGTTGTACCTGTCGTCACCCCTCCTGTCGGTGTGCACGCGGATCTCCACGACCAGGGACGGATGAGCCGCAAGCACCGGGGCCAGGGCGTCGAGGGCCGGGCCGGATCCTGGACGCAGTCGCCCCGAGGAGTGCTCGAAGACGATGCCCTCGACCACACCGAGGGCGCCCATCAGGTCGCCCGGCAGCTGGTCGGGGCATCCGTCGTCGTCGAAGTATTGATTGGCGGTCTCGGGCAGCTTGTCGCACCGATCTTCGAGATCGAAGATTCCATCGTTGTCGGAGTCGATCGGTGGGCAGCCGCCGTACTCGGGCTCACCCGCGACGTCGTCGCAATCGTCATCGACGTCGAACAGACCGTCGCCGTCGGCATCCACCCGAGGGCAACCGCCCAGCCCGAACACTCCGGGAACGTCAGGGCAGGTGTCGTAGGGATCGAGCAGACCATCACGATCGTGGTCGGGGGTGGGACACCCGTCGTACTCGGCGGAGCCCGACTCCTGGATGCACGCATCATCGACGTCGAGGATGCCGTCCTGGTCGAAGTCCGCCACACGGTGACGCCGATACCAGCGTCGCAGCGCCCGCGTCTGACGATCGCCCCTGACCATCAGCCACGGCACCGCGGGTGTGTCCTGCACGTACGAGGTGGGCTGGGGCACCAGCTGCTCTACCGTGGGCTCGGCGAGCAGAACCCCCAGGGAAATCGCGATCGAAATGCCAATCCGTTGCATCGATGTAGTCGGCCTCCTGCCGGGTGGCGCCCTCGGAAACGACCGAGCCGCCGGGGGTCATCAAAGCAGCGTCGACGCGACCTTCAAGACCCCGGTCCAAACCAGTCCTGGGCCGGTTCCAATTCCCCGAGGCCTGGATCGATCCGATCCGTGTTTCGTATCGAACCGGGGCGCTGATCGTATCGAGTTGATGCACCGGTCGCGCCGAGCGCGATGGAGGACGATTGCCCTCCACCGGTGCGGCGCTCGCGGCAGGCCGTCAGTCCGCTGTCGGGACGTCGTCCGGGGACGAAACGTCCGTCGGGGGCGTGTCGGGCTTGGCCGTAGTGGAGTCGTCGCCTTCGTTGGCAGCCGTCGCTTCGTTGGCGGCCGTGGGCTCATTGGCCGCGTTGGCCTCATTGGCCGCGACGGCCTCGTTGGCCGCCCCGGCCTCATCGACCACCGGTTCGGTCGAAGACGCCACCTGACTTCCCGGTTCGGTGACCATGACCGCAGCTGCGCTGGCGGCCGTCGACTCGTGCGGCTCGGGGGACTCGGCCACGCCCTCGGCTTGCGCAGGACTGCCTCCCTCGGGCTCCACGGAAGTGCTCTCGGGCTCCACCGCAGGGGCCCGCGACGGCTGCCCGCGCTCCTGTCGACACGAATCGCACATGCGATCGACGGGAAGCTCACCGTTGCCGGGCGCGACCTGGGTGATCCCCTGTTGGTAGAACCACAAGCCCTCGCACATGGGCACCACGCACGGCATCACCTCGGCGCCCGCGGGGGCTCCGGGCACGGCGGCCATCATTCCGCCCTTGGTGCACTCGCTGCACAAGCGAATGGGATCTTGGCGACGTCCGGCCAGGAAGTCCTGCAGCTGAGCCCCCGTCTTGTAGGTCCAGCTCTTGTCGCACCCCGGTCGACCGCACGGTACGGCGCGATCGGGATGTGCACGACAGAACTCGCGGCAGTGCTCGCACATCCTGCGCCCGGCGTTGGCCTCGGCCTCCAGATCTTGGGTGCCCAGCCGGGCCCACGCACGCAGCTGCGACTCGCGGTCGACCATCGCCATCCGCGTGCACCCGTGAACCTTGCACGGGCCTTCGCGCTCCTGCAGGCGGTTCATCTTCTCGCGGCACAGCTCGCACATCCGCCGCGGCGCCTCGTTGACGTCGACCCGCTGACGTCGACGCCCGCGCTTGCGCTTGCCCCGACCTCGGTCGTTGTCTGGCGCGCTCGGGGCTGCCCCACCACGCGCTTGCTCTTCTGCGTTGCGGCGAGCCCAGGTGCGGTGCTTGAGCTGAGCGTCACGAGACCACGTCCACGTGCGCTTGCATCCTTCCACGCGACACGACACGTCACGATCGGGGAGTTCGCGCTCTTCCTTCGTGCACTCGGGGCAGACCTTGCTCGGCGGCTTGGCGGAGCCGTTGCGCTGCATCTGAGCAACCTGCGAGCTCTTGGCCCACGTCCACGTCCGTGCACAGCCGGGATTGGCACAGGCCACGGCTCGGTCTTCGAGCGCCGTGAACTTGGCGGTGCAACGACCACACATCCGCCGAGGCGGAGGCTGGCCGAACGCCTGGATCTGCTCTTGCGCCGTCCAGCCCCAGGTGTTGTCACACCCGTCGACCTTGCAGGGAACCTGGCGCTCATCGAGGTGGCTGAACAATCCCGCGGCCAACGAGTTGATGGCTGAGGCATCGGCACGCGGCGCAGGAGGTGCCGATCCGTTGGACGCAGCCGGCTGGGTCGGTACCGCGGTCTGGTGCTCGCGGCCGGGCGCACCCGCAGCCTCGCCACCGCCGGCCTTCTTCTTGCGACGTCGCCGACGCTTTCGCCGAGGCGGATCGGTGCCTTCGGTCGCCGAGCTCGATTGGCCTCGTTGGCCCGAGGCTTGCGACGCCTGGTTGGACTCGGCGGACGACGAATCACCAGCGGCAGCGGACGTGGCCGCGGGGGCCGAAGCCTCGCCGTCGGCGCCACCGCCCGTCGCCGGGGTCGTGGGGTCTTGTTGGGATTGCTCGCCTTCCACGCGCTTGGGTCCTTGCTGAAGCACTCGACCGAGCACGATCGAGGTGTCGTCGATACGTCCCCCAGACCGGCGGGGCAGTATCCCCCTGCCCTTTTGCCGCGTAAAGGGGCCGCCCCCCGAGCCCGACCGAAGCGGTGGCCGATCCTCGCGAGCGGCGCACCCGCGAAAACGATACGAGCACCTGTCGACCCGACCCCCTATACTGCCGGAGCCCATGGCACTCACGCTCATCGCCGCTGCCGCCGTTGCTGGTGGCACGTACCTCTACGCCAAAGCCAAGCGCGCCAGCACGGGACAATCAGTCGCCGCTGGTGCCGCCACTGGCGCGGCTACCGCGGTCACCCTCGTCGTCGTCTCGGCGTTGTGGCCAGTGTTGCTGCTAGGCGGAGTGGCTGGCGGCGCCTACTACCTCGGCAAGAAGAAGAGCCTCAAGGCCCTCCCGCCTTCGAGCAACCCCTGACGCCGACAAGAGGCCGAGCGCACGATTTTCCACCCGTAGCCCTGGCGTGAACGAGCCGTGCTCGCCACGCACTGGGCGCGGATGGTCCTTTCACCCGTCGACGCTCAGGCGATCCGGGTGACGTAGTAGTAGACGACCGGCGCGACGTAGACCATCGCATCGATGCGGTCGAGCATCCCGCCATGGCCCGGCAGCAAGTTGCTGGAGTCCTTGACCCCGTGGGTGCGCTTGAGCATCGACTCGACCAGGTCGCCCGCCTGCCCACAGATGTTGCCCAGCACGCCCAGCACGACCGCGTGACCTATCGACAGCTCGGGGGTCAGCCACATCGAGCCGATCCCCACGGTCGCCGCCAGCGATCCCAGCACCCCGCCGAACGCTCCTTGCCACGTCTTCTTGGGGCTGACCGCCTCGTACAGCTTGTGCTTGCCGAACGCTCGCCCGAAGAAATAGGCGACCGTGTCGGAGAAGAACGCCATGCACAGCGAGATGGTGATCCAGTGCGCGAGGCCCTGCTGCTTGAGCAACGGCAGCACCGCGATCAGCAGCGGCACGTACAGCAGCCCGGACAGACACACTCCAAAGTGCTTGCCCGCGTCGGGGAGCGCAGCAGGCCGGGCGAGCGTGGCAAACCCGATGGCGATGGCCGACCCCGCCAACAGCGGCGGCAACACCAGGCCCGGGCCCCACACCAGCGGCAGCATCACGATGCCGATCCCCAGCAGGCCCGTGACCACCCGCAACAACGTGCCGCGATCGGTCTCCGTCACGGGCAGAGCCATGCGCAGGTACTCGTCGAGGCTGATCCAGCCCACGATCGCGCATGCGGCCCCGACCGCCCAGGGGGACTCGTCGAGGTAGATCGCGGCCAGGACGATCGGCACCAGCACGCCGGCCGTCCCCGCGCGCTTGAGGACATCACCCACTGGAAGACGCCGCGGAGGTGCCTCCCTCGTCGTTGGTCACGACGGGAGGCGGGAGCGAGGAGACCTGATCCGAAGTCAGCCCGAACCGTCGCTCGCGGCTGCCGAAGTCGCGCAGCGCGGCCTCGAGGTCAGCGCGCTCGAACTCCGGCCACAGCTTCTCGGTGAAGTAGAGCTCGGCGTACGCGATCTCCCACAAGAAGAAGTTGGAGATCCGGCGCTCGCCACTCGTCCGCACCAGCAGGTCCAGCGGAGGCAGCATGCGCGACGACTCCAAGAACGTCTCGAAGCGTGCCGTGTCGAGTTCGTCGAGCTTCAGGTCTCCGGTCATCGCTGCGCGACACGCGGCCTGCGCCGCTTTCGCGATC
>JAHZJA010000230.1 GCA_022601155.1 Deltaproteobacteria bacterium
CCCATGCCGCCGGCATCGTTCATCGCGACTTCAAGCCCCAAAACGTGATCGTGGGCCCCGACGGACGACCGCGCGTGCTGGATTTCGGCCTCGCTCGGGCCGTGCAGGGCGACGAGGGCACCCAGCTCATCGCGGTCCCCCAGGTCGCGGGCTTCGAGCCGACCAGCGGGCACTCGCTCGACGAGGCGATCACGATGGCGGGTACGGTGATGGGCACGCCGCAGTACATGGCCCCCGAGCAATTCGAAGGGTCCGACAGCACGGGCCCGGCCGCGGATCAGTTTGGATTTTGTGCCGCGCTATGGATGGCGCTGTACCGTGAGCGCCCGTACCAGGGCGCCGACATCCCGCAGCTGGTGGCCGCCGCGTGTGCGGGGACGATCACCGAACCTCGCGAGCGCCACGGCGTGCCGGGCTGGCTGCACAAGGTCTTGCTGCGTGGTCTGGCGACCGAACCCAGGGCACGGTTCGCGTCGATGGACGAGCTGCTCGTCGCGCTGCAGCACGACAAGCGGTCCCGACGGCGTCAGTGGGTGGCCCTGGGTGTCGTCGCCCTGGCGTCTGCCGTTGGAGCCGCTGGCGTTGCCTTGGCGCTGTCGCCCTCGGTGACCTCCGAGCAGCGCGACACGGTGGAGGTCCTCGCCAACGAGGCTCGGGCCGCCGCCGCCCGGAGCTACTACGTGTACCCGTCACCCATCGATGCCGAAGGGGGTCACCGCGTACCGCAAGGTGTTGGAGCTCGAGGCACTCGAAGGGGCGGCAGACGAGCTCGGGCAGGTGGAGGCCAGCGATCTGCGCGGCGAGTTCTCGGGCACGCTGACGCTGCTGGGCGATCGCTACTTCGAGCGCGAGGGAGGCCGAGCGTTCGCGGCCGATTACTATGCGGCTGCGCTCATCTTCGAGCCCGACAACGAGCACGCCCGGGATCGCACCACCCTCACGCCCGGCGAGATCGGACAGCTGCGCAACAAGGCCGCCGCGGGCGAGTTCTCGGCCTCCGAGCTCGCGGCCGCGGCCTCGCTGTCGGTGCTGGCGGTGGAGGACGAGCAAGAGCGCCGTGAGCAGCTGGTCGCGCTGTACGCGGGAGACCAGGCTCCATCGTTGAGCACGAGCACCCGGCTCGAGGCGTTGTTGGGGGGTGACGAGGTGGAGGCGATCGAGCGGGCATCGGCGCCACGCCGGGCCGCCTCGCGTCGGCGAGCCGGGGCGAGCGCCGAGCCGCCGCCCCCGGACCCACCCGGTGACGCACCACTGCTGGTCGAGGCCGATCCGGAATCCGACCCGGGTACGGAGTCGGGCGATGGCCAGCCCAGTGATACCGAGGGCCCCGATGCCAAGGCCGAGCCGATCTCCGCCCCGACGCTGCGCGACCCAGGCAAGGCCGCCGACGTGGCGGCGAAGGGACGGTCCGCGTTTCGCAAGGGCCGGTTCTCCGAGGCCGAGGCGCTGTTCCACCGCGCGCTGGGGCACGACCGTCGCAACTCGAAGGCGCTCGCTGGACTGGCTCGGGTGGCCTACGAGCGCGGCAGCTACCACAAGGCGGTGCAGTATGCGACCAAGGCGATGCGGGCATCACCGCGCAACGGCGACCACCGGATCTTGCTCGGGGATGCGTACTTCAAGACGCTCGACTATCCGGCGGCGCGTCGCGAGTATCAAAAAGCGCAGTCGCTGGGGCACGCCTACGGACAGTCGCGCTTGAAGCAGCTCGATCGGCGGGTGGGCAAGTGAAGGAGGGGCAGGCGATGAACGCGAGTCGTGACCGAGTGATGAAGATCGTGAGTCCGTGGGTCGCCATGCTCATCGCCTGCGGTTCGGGAGGGGGTCCTTCCCCGGAGCAATCGACGGACGCGATGGAAGCCACATCGACCGACGGCGGCGACAGCTCGGGCCGACGAGACAGCCGGGGGCCGAGCGACTGTCGGACGCTGCTGGCGGCGCAGCCCGACGCCGCCGATGGGGTTCACATGCTGACGATCGGGGGCGAGCCCGAGGGGGCTCCGTTCTTGGCCTACTGCGACATGACGACCATGGGCGGAGGGTGGACCCTCGTCGCGCGCTCGGTGCCCGAAGGCGGCGACGTGCCGTTTGGGTGGCACTCGCATACGGGCAGCGCCAGCGACGACTCCGTGCCGTACTCGCTCGATGCGGGCACCGTTCGGCTCGAGTTCACCGAGATCTTGTTGGGCGTGCACGGCGAGGGCAAGACGTGGGGCCCCAATGCCTATCTGGGGACAGCCCCCGAGGGCTTCCTCCCCATCTACGGGGCGGCGCCCTTTGCGACGATGGCCGAGACCGCCATTGGGGATTGTTCGCCTGCAGAGACGCCGCATCATCTCCACTACGTAGGGTGGACCGACTCCACCCATCATTTTCACGTGAGCGCATCGATGGACAACGATCGTCGCGGCCTCTACCCCCAGGGGTGGAACACCGACCATGGGTCGTGTGAAGACGACGGGCTCCTCGACGACCAGCCCGGGATGATCATGGTGAGGTGAGACGATGGCGAGGTACGAGATCATTGGACTGAGCCTGGTCGCCGCGATGCTGAGCGGCTGCATCTTGGAGGACAATCCTGCCTTCGTGCCGGGGTCGACCGATGGGACTTCCATGGGCACCGGGCAGGCGAGCGCAGACACGGGGTCGCCAACCGGCAGGGACGACGGCAACAGCGGCGATGACGGTGGACCGGTCGGCACACCCGAGCCCGGCTGCGACGATCCGAGCCTGTGCACCACGTTCCATGTGGGACCCAATGACAACAGCTGTGCGCACGACGTGGATGGTGTTCCGACGCTGGCCTGCGACTGGTGGGGCCGGTACGGCCTACGCATCGCGGCGGGGACCCTCGAGCTGGAGGGCTACGGAGGCCTCATCGTGCTGCATGACAACGCCGGGGTCCCGACCGAGTACGTCGGCAGCTTCGATGTACCTCCGGAGACGACCATCCGCGCGGCACAGGGTTTGTCGGCCGACGCGGTCCGCGTGTTCTCGCAAGACACCGATGGCGTGCTGCGGCTGACCGGCAACCGTGTGCACCTGCATGGCTTCACGGTGGTGGTCGAGAGCTTGGGGGGCTGGGGAATCTCCACCCGCAAGGAGATGGACGGCCGGGTCGTCGATTCCAGCGGACACCTCATCGAGAACATGGTGATCGCGGCGCTCGGTCCCGAGGACGTGGGCAACAACAGCATCTTGCAGGCGATCCCCTCGGTGGGCCCCGACACCGTCATCCGCAACAACCACATCTGGGGCTATTTCGAAGGCTCGATGGACATGCAGTTCGCCGCCAACAGCGTGTTCAGCCACAACACCTTGATCTACTTCCAGCCCCAGTTCGCCGATGTGGCCATCGATGCGAAGAACGTCACCGGGCTGGAGATCTCCAACAACGTGCTCGCGTCGCTGGCGAGCCCGCTCGAGGCCTTCGTTCGGGCCAACGAGTCCTCGAGCGAGCTGGTGGTGGTGGGCAACGCCATCGAGGGAGCCGACGTCGCGGTGGGAGGAATCGGTGCGGGTGACTCCGGGGTCGTGGAGTCCGGGAACACCGTCGATGCCCTCGAGCTCGAGTCGCCCCGCACCCCGCGGGTCCTCGACGGATCGACGCTTCGGGCCAGCGACGGGGCGGTGCGTGACGGGGTGAGCCTGGACGGAGTTGCGCTGGCCGATGCCGATGTCGTCTTCCCCGGGGCGTACCAGGTGGGCAGCGTGCTCTCGGTGCCGCGACGGACGGTGATCAGGGTCGGGGATGCGGTGTGCGGCGACGCGAAGGCGACCTGCGACGTGGTCCGCAGCGCCGACAACGAGCTCCAGCGCGCGGCATGGTCGGCCTGGCCGGGTGCATCCATCGAGATCGAGCCCTCAGCACAGCCCTACGCGGGGCCAATGCTCATCACCTGGCCCGTGGAGGTTCGGGGGACGGGGGGGCAGGCCGCCGTGGTCAACATCGTCGCCGACTTCGAGGACGAGGTGCTCGAGAGCCATGGGCTGTGGGCCCGACTCGACGGCGTGGTCACGGTCGCGGGCCCCATGGCGGGTGCGACTCTGATCGAGATGCTCAGCATCCAGACGAACCCGAACCGAGTCGGCATCTTTCACGAAGGGCGGTCCGGTGCGGTGTTCGAGGGGCGCCACGAGATCCGCCGCGTCATCCTGCGAGATACTGCAACGGAGGACGACGGCCTGGCGCGGGCGGGCCTGGTCATCGGTGACGACACGGTCGTCCACGACACGCTCATTCAAGGGGCGTACAGCGCTTGCCTGCGGTTTGGGCCACGTTCCCACGAGTCAGACCCGACCCCGTCAACGACCTCGTACGCCTACAACATCACCTGTCGACTGATGGCGTCTCCCGAGGTGCCCGACGAGGGGGAGGCCATTCCGCTGGTGGGGTTCGAGGTCGCATCGATCGCGGACGCAGTCATGGCCAACATCGTGATCGACTTCGCCGAGCCCGGGGTCGTGCTTCGGGCCCAGCGGCGCTCGGGGGAGGACCCGAGCACCATGGCGGAGGACCTACCCGAGAGCTTCATCGCGCACTCGTTCCTCGTGCGTGGGAGCGATGCTCTGATCAATGGTTTCGATCCCGCCGTGAGTGCGGCGACGCTGACCAGCGTCGACACCATCGAGACCAACACGCCGTTGTTCGTGAGCGACGTCGATAGCCATCTGGTGTTGGAGTCGGCGGCGGTCGACAGCGGTGAAGACGTCGTCGAGATCCAGGGGACCCTCTCGCTGGGGCTGGCGCTGGACGGAGTCGAGCGCCCCGGGGAAGGCGTCGACCGCGGTTGCTACGAACAAGGGGGCGTCCAGTAGCGCACGGTGAGCGGTATCGTCGGCACGGCGCCTACGCGCTGCCTGGTAGACTTCCCGGGTGACCGACGGCACCGGCCGGCACCGCTACTGCGCGTACTACTGCGAGGAGAACGTGTGGCAGCTTTGCGACGACGCGGCCGTGGTGGGCTCGGCACGGGCCGCCATCGTGATCTCCAACCCGTGGCGCAAGGTCGGCATCCGTTGCCAGCGCGCGGCTCCAACTCCGGGTGAGCCCGTGGTGTGGGACTACCATGTGATCTTGGCGGCCCACGCCCGGGGCAGGTGGTCGGTGTGGGACCTCGACTCGACGCTGGGAGCCCCGGTTCCGCTGTCGACCTATCTTCGGGCGAGCTTCGACTACCCGGAAGGCTTCGGTGAGCCCCTGGCGGCGCGCTTCCGGGTCGTGGAGGCCCAGCGATACCGGACGATGCTGTGCACCGATCGTCGACACATGCGCAACGCGGACGGGGCCTACCTCGCCCCGCCACCGGCGTGGCCGACGATCGGCGAGGGGTCGAACCTGATGCAGTGGGTCGACATGGAAGCGTCGTTCGAAGGTGATGTGGTGGAGCTCGCTGCGTTGCCAGCCGCGCTCGACCGGTTGCTCAGTCCATAGCCCCGCCGCGGCCATCCCCCGCCGAGAACCGCGATGCGCCTGCCACCAGCGCGGGGTCGGCCAGAGCCTGGAGCCCGTGCTCGTACTCCCGGCGCAGCGCATCGGCGAGCGGTAGACCGAGTCCGTCGTAGACGGCCGCCCGATCGCTGCGCATGCAGGTCGCGGGAAATCGGGCGATGTCACGGGCGAGCTGCTCGGCGGTCTCGCGGGCGGAGCCCGGCTCCACCACGCGATCGACCAGGCCCATGCTCAGCGCCTCGTCGGCCCCGACCGGTCGCCCCGTGAGGATGAGGTCGAGTGCCCGGCCCAGGCCCACGATGTGGGGCAGACGCGCGGTCCCACCATCGATGAGCGGGACTCCGAACCGACGGCAGAACACCCCGAGCACGGCGTCGGCCTCCATCACCCGCAGGTCACACCACAGTGCCAGCTCGAGACCGCCCGCCACCGCGTGGCCGCTGATGGCGGCGATGACCGGCTTGCTCAGCCGCATCCGCGTGGGCCCCAGGGGTCCGTCTCCGTCAGCGGCCACCCGATTGGGCTCGCCGCGGGCCACCGCCTTGAGGTCGGCCCCCGCACAGAAGGTTCCGTGGTCGCCCCACAGCACGCCGACCTGCGCGGCATCGTCGGCATCGAACCCGCGGAAAGCCGCGGCGAGGGCCTCGGCGGTGGGCCGGTCGATGGCGTTGCGGGCGGCGGGACGCGACAGGACGACCGTGGTCACGGGCGGTTGCGACTCGATGCGGATCGGGCTCACGCCCCTTACGTTGGCTGCGGTGGGCGCCGGAGGCAAGCGCGGCTAGTCTTGTGGCCGATGATCGTTCCCCTCGTCTTGTCGGGCGGAGCCGGCACCCGACTGTGGCCACTGTCGCGGCGGTCGTTCCCCAAGCAACTGCAGCGACTGGCGGGAGCGGAGACGATGCTCCAGCAGACCCTGGCCCGCACCGACGGGTTGCCCGAAGTGGGTCCGCCGGTGGTGGTCTGCAACGAGGCCCACGCGGTGCGGGTGCTCAGCCAGCTTCGCGACGCCCAGCGGACGGCGCGTGCGGTGATCCTCGAGCCGGTCGGGCGCAACACGGCACCCGCGGTGGCACTGGCCGCGCTCCAGGTGCTCGCCGACGTTCCACCCGACGGACTGGATCCGTTGTTGTTGGTGCTGCCAGCCGACCACGTGGTGCTCGATGTGCCGGCGTTCGCTCGGGCGGTGGAGCGCGCGCGACCGCTGGCCGAGTCCGGCCGCCTGGTCACGTTTGGGGTCGTGCCCGACCGCCCGCACACGGGCTACGGCTACATTCGGGCGGGTGGTCCCGGGCGCTTCACCGAGGTGGCGCAGTTCGTGGAGAAGCCCGATCTCGAGACGGCGAAGCGGTTGATCGCCGAAGGGGGCGGCATCACCTGGAACAGCGGGATGTTCCTGCTGGGCGCTCGGGCGTACCTCGATGAGCTCGATCGCCACGCCCCGCAGATGCGACAGGCGTGCGCCCGGGCCCTCGCCGACGGCCGCCACGAGGGGCCCGTGGTGAAGGTCGACGCCGAGGCCTTCGCGGCCTGTCCGGCCGACTCCATCGACTACGCGGTGATGGAGAAGACCACGCGAGCTTCGGTGGTGCCGCTGCGTGCGGGCTGGAGTGACGTGGGATCGTGGGCGGCGCTGCACGAGGTGCGCCCGCACGACGAGGCCGCCAACGCGACGGCGGGAGACGTGGTGGCCGAGGACTGTGACGGGTGCCTGATCCACTCCGAGCACCGTTTGGTGGCGGCGGTGGGGCTGTCGGACATGATCGTGGTGGAGAGTGACGATGCGGTGCTCGTGGCGCCTCGGCATCGCAGCGAGGAGGTCAAGCGCATCGTCCGACGTCTCGATGAGCAGGGGCGGACCGAGGTCGAGCGAGGCTCGGCCCGCGAGTGGTCTTGGGGCCGCGAGCAGCAGCTGCCGGCCCCGTGGAGCGTGTCGACGTGGGCCACGACGGTGGAGACCGGGTGCCGCACCCCACCCCGAACCGCCGACGGGGACGGGTGCCAGGTGATTGTGGTTCGTGGGGCAGGCACGGTGCAGCGTGGTGCCGACGAGATCGTCCCGCTGGGACCGACCGACACCGTGACGGTCGCGGCGGGGCAGTCCTTCGTGCTGGCCGCGGGTGACCAAGCGTCGCTGGAGCTGTTGGTCGTCGGCGGGGTCGAGCCTGCACCGGCGTGAGCTCAGACGAACGGGCTCTTGACGAACGGTCGCTTGGGCGGGTGGACGCCCATCTCGGCGTAGCTCGCCCGCAGGTACACGGCATCGAGGGCGGCGGGATGGATGGTGGCGCCCGCAGCCCACGCCGAGACGGCCACCGTCCATAGCCCTGCGCCGGTCGGTCCGGGCAATGACAGGGCGGTCGCGGCCAGCTCGGCGGGCAGGGCATCGCGGTACGGCTCCACACCGCTGCCCACGACACGCAGATCGTCGGGGCATGGCTGCATCGCAGCCAGCAGCTCCGCCAGCGGCGCGACACGTTCCTCGCCCTGCGGCTGTGGGCCGGTGGAGGCCTGGCCCGGGCCGTGCTCGCAACGCCAGGTTCCGCCGTAGACCTCCCCCCGACGGGCGTCGAGCACGGCGAGTACCGTGCCCTGATGGTCGGCGCTGGCGGCCATGGCGGCCAGCGTGCTGACCGAGATCACGGGGCAGCCCACGCCATACGCCAGTCCCTTGGCGCTGGCGACCGCGACACGGGTCCCGGTGAACGTACCCGGCCCGCGACCGCAGGCGATCGCGGCCAGCTGGTGCGGGCCAATGCCCGCGATGGCGAGGGCGTCCTCGATCCGGGGGAACAGCCGCACCGATGCCTGGTTGGGACCGTCGTCGCGCGTGTCATCGACGACCAGGGTCGACACGCCCGTGGCCGGATCGATGTGACCGAGAGCGACGGCGCACCGTGGTGTCGATGCATCGATGGCGAGCAGCCATCGTGGGGCTGCGGCACGGTCGCTCACGTCGCTCACAGCCAATACCGGACGATGTCGTTGCGCGCCGCGATGAGCAGCAGCAGCAGGATCACCAACAGGCCCACCGCGAAGGAAATCTCGCGCGCGCGTTGGCCCAGCGGCTTGCGTCGGATGGCCTCGATGATGAAGAACAGCAGGTGTCCCCCGTCGAGGATGGGAATCGGCAACAGGTTGACGAAGCCCAGGTTGATCGACAGCAGGGCCATCAAGATCAAGAACTCGTCGATGCCCTGGTCGGCGGCGGTGCCGGCCACGTCGAACAACCCCACCACGCTCGACAGCTCGTCGATGCCGCGCTCGAACGTCAGCATCTGGCCCAGGGTGGTCCAGATCATCGCGATGACCGAGCCCGTCTCCTCGACGGCCGAGGCGAGCGCGTAGGTGAAGCGGCCGCGGATCGGCTCGGGGGGAGCGAGCGTCCACTTCTCGTACGACTGCGCGCCAAACCACAGCGACTCGCGGTCCTGCTTGTAGATGTCGCGCCAGGTGCGAAGCGCCTGCGCCACCTCCACGGTCCGCGGTCGTCGCTGTCCGACCGACTGGATGCTGAGCGTCACCGCGGTTTGCTGCTTGGAGTACAAGACCTCGCGCAGGTACTCCCACTTGGCGAACGCAACGCCGTCGATGGCGAGCACACGGTCGCCGGCGACGATGCCCGCCTGCTCCGCGGGCGAGCCGGGGTCGACGGCGCGGATGAACGCATTGGCGGGCAGAAGGCCCGTCGACAGCAGCCCGTCGTCGTCCTTGCGGGGCAACAGCTGGGCGTGCGCCGACTCGTAGTAGAGGTAGCTCCCGAACGGCCCGGTGACGGACTCGGCCCGTAGATACGTCAGGCGAACGAGACCATCACCAGTGACGTCGAGCATGCGCTCGAGTTCCTCGATGGTGCGGACGGGCTCTCCGTTGATCGAGGTGATGACGTCGCCGGTCCGCAGACCCTCGGTGTAGGCGGGGGAGTCGGCGTCGATGACCCCGATCTGCGGCGCATAGAACCGTCGCAGCACGCCCAGTCGGCCGATCGGCGTGGCCACCCCCAATGGGTTGCGGTGCATCGCCTTTTGGGGGGTCACGACGCGGTCGATCCGCTCGCCATCGCGCTCGATCTGCAGCCGCAGCTCTTGCCCGGGCGCCTCCGCGATGCGCTTGCTCATGTCCCGCCACGAGCGCACATCTTCACCGTCGATGGCGACGATGCGGTCACCCTGCTGGAGCTCGGCCTGGTCCGCGGCGGTGTCGTCGACGACGGTCCCGATGACGGCCGGGGGCACCGCGGTGGGAGCCAGCGTGAGGAAATATAGAAAGTAGAGGAGGATCGGCAGGAGCAGGTTGGCGGCCGGGCCCGCGCCCAACACGAACATGCGGGCCCACAGCGGCTTGGCCGTCAGCGCCCGGTCGGCGTCGGCGGGGGGAATGTGCTCGCCGGGCGTCAGGCCGAGCAGGCGCACGTAGCCACCCAGCGGAATGGGGGCCACGCAGTACTCGGTGTCGCCCAGCCGCAATCGGGCCAGGGGCGGACCGAAGCCCAACGAAAACCGCGTCGCCTTGACGTCCACGAGCTTGGCGGCAATGAGATGCCCTAGCTCGTGGATGAAGATGAGCGGCCCGATGAGCAGGATGAAGGCCCAGAAGTTGCCCACGACCGACGAGCATAGACCACCCGGCGGCGGCGGGTTGCGCTAAGGGCGCGCGACGCCCGGGGGGGCGCTCGCCGCCGGCCGTGCGTGCTACGATGCCAGGCAGGCGTGGCCTCGTTGGTCGACAATGCGTTGTCTACGGCGGAAGTGTCTCGCCTGCTCGACGGCCTCGAAGAGGCGGTCGAAGACCTGCGGATCTCCTACGAGAAGTACTTTCTCGGGATCGAGCGGCAGGCACCCGCTCACAAACATGCTCAGGTGAAGGCGCAGCTGCGGCGGGTGGAACAGCAGCGGGTGCGGAGCACGGCGCTGCGATTTCGGCTGGCCGGGCTTCGGGCTCGGCTGGTGACCTACCAGCACTATTGGAATCGGATCCTCGGGGAGATCGAGCGCGGCACGTATCGTCGCGACATTCAGCAGCGGGTGCGGCGACGTGAGCAAGCCCGAGTCCCTCCGGCCCCCGCCCCAGCCCCAGAGCCGAGTCCCGAAGTGGACGAGGACGAGAAGACCGAGCCGCGGACGCGACCCTCGGAGGCAGAGATCGCAGCTGCGGCCCGACGACCCCGAGGCCGGCCGGCGGCCGAGCCCGCGTCGGCCGTCCCGGGTATGGAGACAACCGCCGTTCGCCGGCTGTTCGACGACCTGGTCCAGGCCAAGCAGGCGGCGGGCGAGAAGACCCAAGGCCTCACGATGCGCGCCCTCGCTCGCAAGCTGTCACGGGAGCTACCCAAGCTGCGCGAGCGCCACGGAGGCCGGGTCGAGTTCGAGGTCGCGACCGTGGGCGGCAAGGTCCGACTGCGGGCTCGATCCGTCGACCCATGAGCCGCGGAGCCCGAAACGGGCTCCGTGTACCCGGTTGCGCACCCGGCGGTCGTGCCCGATGATGCGCGGCGAGACGCCCCGACCCCGGCCGGGGCACATCGCCTCGCGCCAAGACCGCCCGGATCCTGAATGCAGCCCGGATCGATCGCGTCTCAGTTGATGCCGCACGGCCAAGGACCACACCGCCCATGACCCGCTCGACCTGCTCCCTGCTCGCCTGCCTCGCACTCAGCGTTGGCTGTGCCAACAAGAACGCGAACTCCGAAAATCCCGACGCAGGCCAATACGACGGCTACACCTCCGAGACGGGGGCCTCCGACGACGGCTCCGTTACGGATGGCGGCGAGGCCGCTACGCCCACCGGGCCGCGTCCCAAGGCTCGCGCCTCCACCTCCACCCGCTCGGGCGCCCGCAAGACCGGCAAGAGCCTGCGCCTGGTCGCCAAGAAGCCTGCGGTGACGACCACCGACAAGCCGCGACCCACCCGCAAGCTCAAGGCCGAGTTCGGCGTGGACGGGGTCTACCCGACCAGCGCCGCCGTGGGCAGCCAGATCGAGATCTTCGGCTCGGGTTTCCCCGAGGACGGCAAGACCAAGGTCTTCATCGGCAACAAGCCCGTCAACGTGGTCGAGGTGACCCCCGATCGCATCGTCGCCGAGCTCACCGCACCCGCCACTGGCAAGGTGGAGGTGGGACTGGGCACCGGTCGCATCAACAAGCGCGGTCGTGCCAAGACCAACGGTGACTTCATGGTGGTCGCGGCCGACGGAGCCTTCGCCCAGCCGCGCACCCGCGTCGGTCACGGCCTGCTGGGTCAGGTCTTCGCCGTCGACGAGGGCGCCACCGAGGTCCCCGACTTCAACGCTCTGGGCGCGCCGCTGGCTCTGGTCGCGTTCGACGACCTCGACATCCCCGCTGGTGAGGCCGCAGGCCTGGTCGGTCGCGGCAACGGCTTCGGCATCCACTTCCAGGGCTCGCTCAACATCGTCGAAGAGGGTGAGTACGAGCTGTGTCTGTCGGCGGGTGATGGCGCCCTGCTGTTCCTCGACCAGACGCCCGTCATCGACAACGACGGAACCGGAGCCACCCGCGAGGTGTGCGAGGTGCTGTTTGCACCCGCCGGCGAGTACGCCATCGACCTTCTGTACTACCAGGCAGGGGAGACCGAGGCCGGGCTGACGCTCAGCTGGGCCAAGGACGGCGGAGCCAAGGAGCCCATCCCCGCCGACGCTCTGTTCCCGCCCGAGTCGCTGTACGACATCGCGGTCGGCTTCGACCAGGGCTGAGCGCACCGGGCTGAGACCAGCCCACCACGAGACTCGCGACGCCGCGCAGGGACTCTCCTTGCGCGGCGTTGTTGCGTGGTGGGTGCGCGGAGGCAGCCTCGCAGGCATGGTGGGGCCGCACGGACTGCAGGCCCGGCGCGGTGCACCACGGCGGGCCGGATGCCGGGGCTCACTGCTCTTCGTCGAGCGGAACGACGTCGAGGTTGGGGCAGCGCACCCGCAAGACCTCGGGGGGAGCATCCTGCTTGCGCACCAAGAACGTCCCGATGCCGCCCGAGACGATCTCGGTGATCGGCGTACTGGCCGTGTAGCGCATGCGCTCCGACTGCGACGGGTCATCGGGAAACAGCTTGGTCAGCTCCCAACCTCCGTCGACGAGCTCGCCGATGGCCAGGTCGCGGTCGAGCTGCAGAAGCTGAACGGACACGGGCAGCTCGATGCGGTTGCTGAGCTCGACGAAGTCGGGGTTGGAGTCCGGCAGCTGGACCAGGCGGGTGACCTCGCCGCCGTTGCTGAACATGCCGTAGGAGGCGAAGCGATCGATCGCCACGCCGCGCGGAGGGTCGGTGGAGGGCAGGGGAGGGAAGGTGACCGAGCCGGGCGGCTGGGAGAACGAGCCCGAGTACGAGCGCAGAACCCCGGCCGGGGTGCCGTTGCTGTCGAGGAACACCGAGACCATGAACACGTCGGCCGAGTCGATGGGGATCGGCACGTCGTTTTGCAGGCGGTTGCGCGTGCGATGGCCGAACATCACCGTCTGGGTCTGTCGCGGATCTTGCTGGACCCCGAGCACGGTGATCTCGGGGTAGATGAGGGTCATGCGGTCGTCGTCGCAGGCGACCTGACCCGCCGGACTCTCATCTTCGCAAGGGGGCTCGAAGTTGAGCCGATGCTCGTTCCCCAGCCGCATGCTGGCGCCCTCGAGATCGACCTGCCCGACCCACACGATGAGCCCTGCGTCGATCGAGAACGGCGGCACCGCGACCACGACCGGTCCGCCCGGCAGGAACACCAGGTAGCGCGGCCAGGCGCTCGGATCGCACGGGTTGCACAGCGTGGTCTCGGGCGGGAACAGAGCGAAGTTGTCGGAGCCGAGCAGCGGTCGATCGGGATCGTCGGGTGCAACCCGCAGCAGCTGGTAGCGGCCCGGCTCGTCGCGGACGACCCAGACCTCTCCGGACTCGGAGGCGGGGTGCAGCGACAGCGCGGAGGCTGCCGACGCCGGGATCGAGATGGCGATCTCGCGGTCGATCCCGTTCGGACCGACCCGCTGTACCAGCAGCTCGTCCTCGAGGTCCTCGGTGGGCCGTCGTACCAGGACCCAGGCGGTGTCTCCCAGGCTCCCGTCGGCCGCGATGTCGAGCACCTGCTCGCCTGCCCCGGCCGCGACCTGGGCTACCAGCGGCTGGATCTCGACCTCGTTGCAGTTCTTGGATAGCTGGAGCGAGACCTCGGGCAGACCCTCGCCACAGCCCGCCGACAGGCCCACGGCCAGCGCCGCGACGTGCCGCGGCGTCATCCGAACACCTGCTCGATCACTTCGATGGTGACCTCGGCCAGTCGGTCGAGGGCGTCGTCATCGATGCTCAGGGCAGGCATCCAGTACAGCGTGTCATGAAGCGGTCGCAGCAGCACGTCGCGCTGCATTGCGGCTTCGCGCAGCGCCAGGCCGACGCGCCCATCTGCCGGGCCCGGGTGCCCTGCGCGCCCTGCGACCTCGAAGGCGGCGATCATCCCTGCCTGGCGGTGGTGCACGATGGCGGGGCATCGGCGCGCCACCGCGTGCCGTCGTTGCTCCATCGCCTCGATGCGCTCGGGCATGCGCGTGAACACGCCCTCCTCCTCGAAGATCTGCAGGCTCGCCCGGCCGGCGGCGCACGCGATCGGGTTGGCCGTGAAGGTATGGCTGTGCAGGAAGCTGCGGGCGGGAGCTCCCCGGAACGCGTCCTCGAAGCCCGCCCGCACGAGCACCGCGGCCATCGGCAGC